>DLLC01000064.1:0-1762 GCA_002476625.1 Porphyromonadaceae bacterium UBA7572
CGAAATCAACGGAAGCCCATCAGTGAGCAATGGGAAGGTTAGCAATCCTTTTGCATACCTGTTCAGTAAGGTTGGCGCTAAATCCTATGCTGTGAGCATCACCAACAGCAGCATTCACGGATCGGCAAAAGTGGACTGGAGTATGTTCGAGCGATTAGAGTCTGTGGTGATAAGCGACTCACAAATCTCTATAGGAGGCTGTGACTACCATGGCTACTACATCAATTCACCCGTGCGTCTGGATATCACAAGAAGCATACTAAGTGGTAAGTTGGGAAAATACAACACGCTCGTGGGCGTGCAAAATGACACCAACTACTCACACTCCATCACCAACACGGAAGTGGACAAAAGCGTAAGCCGACTGTTCACCACAGCGGTTGACAAGCGCCGAACCCATATCGCCAATGTGAGCGTACGCAACACCAGGCGCACGCTCTCCAAGTAAGGTGAGCCGCATGCTTAGCCTAAGCCTAGCAGCTGCACTCGACCAGCACAATGTAAAAAAGAATCCGCGCCCATGTCAAGAGGGCGCGGATTCTTTTTTTTATTCATTCATTGAAACTGTGGCAGCGATGCACACATATAAGAGCGGCATAGCTTCCATGCTCCCGGCAGAGGGGCCTGAGAGAGGGGGAGCGCATCAGTCGTCTTGCTTGTTTTTACGCGAGCGCTGCTCTTTCTTGCTGTGCGAGCTGCTCGTGTCTTTTTCTTCTTTTAGGTCTATCTCGTTATGGTCCTTGTCAATCACCCTATACTGAAGATAGGCAAGATTCTGGTCGGCCATCACCTTAAACCTGCGCCCAAATTCACGGCGCCATTTGAAATATTCGCTGAAAACGCCCTTCTTCAAATAGGCTTCAACAAATGGATGGACATACATAATAAAGTCCTTCACTCCGAGCGAATTCACAAGGTAGTCCACCTTGTCCTTCAGCATATCGGTAAAAAGCAGCGATGGCATCACCTCGCCCTTACCTCCACAAGAAGGGCAGGTTTCGGCTGTTACGATGTCGAGTGCCGGGCGCACACGCTGACGTGTGATCTGCATAAGCCCGAACTTGCTCAACGGCAAAATGTTATGCCGCGCACGGTCCTTCTGCATCACCTCACGCATGTGGTCGTAGAGGGCCTGGCGATGCTCGCTCTTGGCCATGTCGATAAAATCGACCACCACGATGCCACCCATGTCGCGCAGGCGCAACTGGCGTGCAATCTCATCGGCTGCGAGCAGGTTCACGTCGAGCGCGTTGCTTTCCTGGTCGTTGGAAGCCTTTGAGCGGTTGCCAGAGTTCACGTCTATCACATGCAGTGCCTCAGTGCTTTCTATTATTATGTATGCGCCCGACTTAAACGATACCGTCTTTCCAAACGACGACTTGATTTGCCTCGTGATGTTGAACTTGTCAAAAATAGGCACATCGTCGGTATAGATTTTAACGATGTCGGCACGGTCGGGGGCTATTAGGCTCACATAGTTGTGCAGCTGGTCGTAAATTTCTGCGTTGTTCACGTAGATGCTCTCAAAGTCGGGGCTAAAGATATCGCGAATCACACTCACCGCCCTGCTCTCCTCCTCATACACGAGGGCTGGCGGAGTGGTGTACTGGAGCTTCGCGATGCTGTCTTCCCAGCACTTGACCAGCACTTTCATTTCAGCGTTCAGCTCGGCAGCCCGCTTGTTCTCCGCCGAAGTGCGAATAATCACCCCGAAATTGTGGGGCTTGATGCTCTCCACGAGCTTGCGCAAACGCATTTTTTC
>DLLC01000064.1:1800-14995 GCA_002476625.1 Porphyromonadaceae bacterium UBA7572
AAACGCATTTTTTCGGCAGAGTCCTTGATTTTTTGCGACACCGAAATTTTGTTGTTAAATGGTATGAGCACCATAAAGCGACCCGTGAAAGTGATTTCGGTGGTAAGGCGTGGGCCTTTGGTGGAAATGGGCTCCTTCACTATTTGCACCAGTAGCTGCTGACCAGGCTGAAGCACATCGGTCACCGACCCGTGCTTGTCGATATCAGGGAGCAGCTTAAACTTCGACAGCGAAGGACGCTTTTCCGGTTTTGCGAGAACCGACTTAATGAACTCTGAATATGAGCTAAACTGTGATCCTAAATCAAGGTAATGAAGAAATGCGTCCTTTTTGTGGCCCACATTCACGAATGCGGCGTTAAGGCCAGGCATCAGCTTCTTCACCTTGGCAAAGTAGAGGTTACCGACGGCATAGGATGCGTCTCTCGACTCCTTTTGCAGCGACATTAAGCGCCCGTCTTCCAAGAGGGCAGTGGATATGTCGGTCGGCTGTACGTCAACTATTAATTCGCTTCTCATTAGAATAGAAAGGGAATTTTAGCCATCAAAAAAAAACAACAAAGAACAAACTCTCCTCTTCGTTTCACATATGTTACTGGCGCTCGTTACCGAGACCGCGTTGCCAAAGGGAGTTTGTTCTCAGTATGTGTGACTTAAATAGAAAGATTATTTCTTATTTTTGTGTCTGTTCTTTCTAAGTCTTTTCTTGCGCTTGTGCGTAGCCATCTTATGGCCTTTTCTCTTTTTTCCGCTTGGCATTTTTACTTAGTTTTAAATGATTAAAAAAATTATTTTATATGTTTGTTGTATTTTGTTCAAACACTCGAATTATGCGCATCACCATACCGTAGGCCACATTAATTGTGCCCCTCGGTGAGAGAAATCCTACTTCTTCACTTGCTCCATGAACACCTTTGCTGGCTTGAAAGCAGGAATGTTGTGCTCTGGGATAATCATAGTTGTGTTTTGGGAGATGTTGCGCGCCGTCTTTTGAGAACGGGTCTTTACGATAAAGCTACCAAAACCACGAAGATACACATTTTCGCCATTCGACAAGCTGTCCTTAACTGTTTCCATAAACTTTTCAACAGTCAAAAGTACGGATGCCTTATCAATACCTGTTGCTTTTGAGATTTCGCTAACGATGTCTGCTTTTGTCATTTTAGTATTGTATGTTTATAATATGATTTAATAATGTTTATCTTATGTGCTAAAATAAAGACCCTTTTCACCAAGGTTGATTATCAAACGTTTACAGCACGAATATCAACCTCATCAAAAGTGGTCTTCGATTTTGCAAGTGCAAATATCGCACTTTTTTTTGAATTAGCCACTAACATTGGGTAATTTTTATCAATAATAAGTGATTTTTCTGTTTGTTTATGAATTTTTTAGCTCACTTGATGCCATGGTGTGATTGCCGCCTCTGCATAGAGCCTCGCACACACTGTGGCGACGCGCTCCTAAGGCTTGCCGGCATACGGCTTCGGATTGAATGTGTGGAGCGCCATTTCCCGTCCATCGAATGTGGCATAGGTGTTTTGCGTGATCCAGTCGCCAAGCATGGTGAGGGTGCGGCCCTGCTCATCGAGCGTGGCGTGTTTGGCAAGGTGCAGATGCCCCATCACAAAGTGGCGCACTTCGGGATGCTGCACGGTGTAAGCCTTGGCAAACTCCACCAGGCGGGCGTAGCACACCTCTACCTCCTTCTCCACAGCCACAGGCTTTCGATGGGTGCGGTTGCTCGACGACCAGCCGTGGGCTATGCCGTAGGTGAGGCGCGGATGCAGGCCCGCATAAAGCCACTGGCACACGCGGCTGTGGAAGCACCACCGCATAAAGCGGTAGGCAAGTGTCTGGTAGCCAACGTCATCACCGTGGCTCAAGAGAAACTGCACTCCCTTTATCTCCTTCTGCACATATCCTTTATACACCGTCACGCCTATCTCATCGCGCAAATAGTCGAAAAGCCATACGTCGTGGTTGCCCGTCATCCAGTACACCGGCACGCCGGCGTCGGTAAGCCGGGCTATGGCAGCGAAAAAGCGCACATAGCCACGTGGCACCACATTTTTATACTCATACCAGTAGTCGAGAACGTCGCCCAGCAGATACACTTCCTCGGCATCGGCGGCGATGCTGTCAAGAAAGTTCACCGCTGCAAGTTCCTTCTGCCGCGGATTCTGAAAATACGTGGCGCCCAAATGCAGATCGCTGAGGAAATATATCATATATCTTTTCTTGCTTGCGTAAGTATAGGGGATGGGGCTTACAGCATACCAAGTTCGAGCTTGGCTTCTTCACTCATCATACTTTGATCCCATTCAGGCTCATACACCAACTGAACATTCACGCTCTTCACACCATCGATGCTCTCCACCTTTTGGCGTATGTCCTCAAACAGAAAATCTGCCATCGGGCAGTTAGGGGCTGTGAGCGTCATATCAATCGACACATTGCCTTCGTCGTCGATGTCGATTTTATAGATAAGGCCCAAGCTGTACACATCCACTGGAATCTCAGGGTCAAACACCGTTTTGAGCATCTTCACGGTCTCTTCCTCTAAATGTAGTCGTTGTTCTTCTGTCATAACAGTGCAAAATTACGATTTTTTCGGGAATTACGCCCAAAGTTAAAGAAGTTGTTCGATTTCACTTAGCGAGGTCACCACGGCATCGGCAGTGCCCTCCACTGGCGGCAAGTCGTGCACATTGAAATAAATGGTGCGCCAGCCCGCCTCGTGCGCGCCTCTGATGTCGGCGTCTGGATTGTCGCCTATCATCACCGAGGTGCATGCCGAGGCGCCACACTGCTCCAGCGCATAGTCGAAGATGCCGCGCATGGGCTTGGTGATGCCACAGTCGTCGCTGAGCACATTTCGGTGAACCAGATCGTCCAGACCTCCCGAAATGAGTTTCTGCTGCTGTGTACCGTTAAACCCATTGCTGAGTGTGTTCACATCGTAGCCTTTTGCCACCAAGTATTCAAGCAGGTGGCGCGCCCCAGGAAGCGTAGTGGTCTGCAATGCCAAAAATCTCAAATATTCCTCATCAAGCTGATGGCACATTTTTTCTTGGTCACCCTCATAGCCACACACCGAGAGTGTGTAGCGAAAGCGCTCATTAACCAGATAGTCTTTCTGTATCAGACCATGATGATAGAGGTTCCACAATTCCAGATTTTTTTTCAAATACACATCCCGGAAGTGCTCGTACGCGCACATTTCGCCAAGTCCAAACACGTTGAATGTGTGGCGCAACGCCAATTTCGAGTTTTCTGTAAACCACCACAGCGTATCGTCGATATCGACAAACACCGTGACTATGCCGTCCATTTTTTTGTTCATACCACAAAATTACATAAATTCCGCCTTTGTTAAAGCATCACTTAGCTGCATTTTAATGATGCAACGCTTTTTACAAGAAGCACAAATCTATTCTATCTAACTATCTATCTGATGTTTACACAACGTTCCACCGTAGATTCGAAGAAAACGTTTCCTTGATTTTGCAAAATAAATTTGGAGAATCCACTGAATAGCAGTAAATTTGCAGTCCTAAAAACCTAAAACATTCTTTTATTTTTACCTTTTTTCTTTAATACCCAAATGATTAAGACTTAAATAGCAATTCTTGACGAGAGGGTTGCTATTTAATTTTTCAATCCCACCGTTTTTTCTTAACTTTGTGGAAACGCATCTAATCAACCCACACAATTCAAAGAAAATGAAACACTACGCTATAATAGTGGCTGGAGGCAGCGGCACACGGTTCGGCAGCAGCATTCCCAAGCAGTTTTTGCCCCTGTGCGGGCGGCCTGTGCTCATGCACACCATTGAGCGCTTCGCCCAGTGTACACACACCGAGGTGGTGCTTGTGCTCCCCAGGGAGCAGCGCCACTACTGGCAGAAGCTATGCCATCAGCACCACTTCTCCATTTCACACAGCGTGGTGGACGGCGGCGACAGCCGGTTTCAGTCGGTAAAAAACGCGCTGCATTCTCTCTCTTTCACCAGCGCCGACATTGTGGCAGTGCACGATGGTGTCAGGCCCTTGGTTTCAGAGAAGCTAATCATCAGCACCTATGAGGTGGCTGAAAAAAGCGGTGCGGCCATTCCTGCCGTGCAAGTGACCGACTCCATCCGAAAAATAGCCAAGGATGGCGCTTCGTCGGTAGCCCTCGAGAGAGCATCGCTAAGAGCGGTGCAAACCCCACAGACGTTTAATGCGCTTCTTCTGCAGAAAGCCTACGACGTGCCCTACGCGCCATTCTTCACCGACGACGCCTCTGTATACGAGCACGCGGGCGGCAAAGTGACACTCGTGGAGGGTGAAACCACCAACATCAAGATTACCCATCCCATCGACATCACCATCGCAGAACACATCATTAGCCAACAGTCATGAACAGCCTCACCCGTTTCGACATCAAATATCTGACAGGAGTAGGGCCAAAGAGGGCCGAAACGCTCGCCAAGGAGCTCGACATAAAGAGTTTCTACGACATGCTCTACAATTTTCCATTCCGCTACATCGACCGTAGCACCATTCACCACATTTGCGACCTGAAGGGCGGTGAAATTCCCAGTGTGCAACTGAAAGGGCGGTTTATCAACTTCAACACTTTGGGAGAAGGGGCCCGCCGCAGGCTCGTGGGGCTGTTCTCCGACGGCACCGGCACGCTGGAATGCGTGTGGTTTCACAGCGTGAAGCAGATTCAGAAAGCCTATCAGGCTGGAAAAGAATACATTGTGTTCGGAAAGCCCTCACTCTTCAACCACACCTACAGCATCGTTCACCCAGAGGTGGACGCCTACCAGCAAAACACCTCTCCGGCAGGAATGGTGGGCGTCTATAATCTCACCGAAAAGCTCCGCAACCACGGATTCTCGTCGCGCCTTTTTCAGAAACTTGAAAAGAACCTGCTTGAGAGCGACGCCGTGAAGCGCGCCCACGACCCTCTGCCGCAAAGCATTCTGAACAAGCGGGGGCTCATGCCCATCTATGATGCGGTGCACAACCTGCACCTGCCCTCAAGCCTCCAAGCACTGCAAAGGGCACAGTACAGAATGAAATATGAGGAACTTTTTTTTCTCGAACTCCACATTCTGAAAAATATCAAGGGACTGACAAAAAAACTGGCTGGACACGTGTTTGCACATGTGGGGCACTACTTCAACACCTTCTACAGCCAGCATCTTCAGTTTCCGCTCACCGGTGCGCAAAAGCGCGTTATCAAGGAAATCCGTGCCGACATGGGCAGCGGGCGGCAGATGAATCGCCTGCTTCAAGGCGATGTGGGCAGCGGTAAAACCATCGTGGCGTTTTTCACCGCGCTCATAGCCCTCGACAATGGGTATCAAGCCTGCATCATGGCTCCAACTGAAATTCTTGCCACACAGCATTTTGAGGCCATCAGTGAAATGGCTGAAAAAATAGGCGTGAAAATAGGGCTACTCACCGGAAGCACGCGCAAGCGCCAGCGTGAAGCCATACACGCCGCCCTGCTCGACGGGTCGATGCAGCTACTCATCGGCACGCACGCCCTGTTGGAGGATGTGGTGCAATACAAAAACCTCGGTTTGGCCATCATCGACGAGCAGCACCGATTCGGTGTGGCTCAGCGCGCAAGGCTGTGGAAGAAAAACTCCACGCCACCGCATGTGCTGGTGATGACCGCCACGCCCATTCCCCGCACGCTGTCGATGACGGTGTATGGCGACCTCGATGTATCCATTATCGATGAGCTGCCACCTGGACGAAAGCCTGTGGACACCTACCTTCGCTTCGAGAACCAGCACGAGGCCGTTTACCGGTTTGTGGGAGAGCAACTTGCCAAAGGCCGCCAAGCCTACATCGTGTATCCCCTAATCGAGGAAAACGAGAAACTCGACCTAAAGGCCCTTGAAGAGGGGTATGAAATAGTGAAGGAGAAATTTCCAAGCTATTCCGTGAGCATGGTGCACGGCAAGATGAAGCCATCCGAGAAGGACTATCAAATGCAGCTTTTCGTCACCAACCAAGCGCAGATACTCGTGGCCACCACCGTGATTGAGGTGGGCGTGAACGTGCCCAACGCAAGCGTGATGGTGATTGAGAACGCCGAGCGGTTTGGACTGTCGCAGCTCCACCAGTTGCGCGGACGCGTGGGCCGAGGCGCCGACCAAAGCTACTGCATACTGATGTCGAAGCACAACCTCAGCAAGGACACACGCCACCGCCTGGAAGTACTGACCAGCACCAACGACGGCTTCGTGGTGGCAGAAGAAGATATGAAGCTCCGTGGCCCCGGCGATATGGAGGGCACGCAGCAGAGTGGCATCGCCTTCAACCTTAAGGTGGCAAACCTCGTTACCGACGGCCCCATCATTGAGCAGGCGAGAGCCGATGCCACCGATATGCTGAACACCGACCCTGCCCTTGCATCGGCTGAAGGCAAATCGCTTGAGGAGCACATGCGTATGCTGTTCAGCCACAAGGTGAATTGGGGGCTCATCAGCTAAGGGGCGCACGGCAAGCGCCACACTCCCTTTCCCTATGCGCCCTCAAATATAACATACAGGTCTCAAAAAAACTGCACATTTTTCAGCATTTGTGCTGATTTTCAGATAATTTAAGATTTAGCTTTATTTTTCAACATTTTTAGAGCAGTATCACCAATTATCTAATTATAAACAGATTACAAGAATACATACACAAAAAAGGACATATTTTTACATATTTTAAGCGGGCTTTTTTTGCCATTCACAGAATATAAGGGTAATTTTGAGTGTTGAAAATTTAGACAGGGATGAAAATCATGTCTGCCTTTGGAGCTTTTAATTTCCTTTTTCACAGGTCTCTACTCTTTAAAGGAAACATCTAAATTAATCCTTCTGCTCCATAAATTATTATGAATTCGGTGACGCTCCCCACCTTGCCTTTCCCGTATGAAGGCATTCCCGCATAGCACGTGGCGTTACCGCCTAAATTGAAATGTATGAAGTTGAACAAACTATCCACACTACTCTTATCCACCATCGTCGCGGCAGGGCTGGCATTCAGCGCCTCAGCGCAGAGTTTAAGCTCCGTATCAAGCTATCGTAAAGCCCATGCCGACAAACTGGCCCGACAATCAAAATTCAGCGAAAGAATACACCTTGAAGAAAACCAGAAATACGCAAAATCCCTGTGGGAAGACATTGAGCCAGAGCCCGACATCTACACTGAAGGATGGGAAAGCGGACTGGTGAACCCCTACAAAGAGGCCAACGTGCCAAACAGCAAGCGCATCAATGTTCGCAACTACGTGATGCCTATCAAGCAAAACTACATCACTTCTCCTTACGGCTATCGCGCGCGCTTTAAGCGCACACACAAGGGCGTGGACATTCGCGCAGCCATCGGCGACACAGTGTATGCAGCATTTAGCGGAAGAATCCGCCTTACAAAATACGAGCGTGGCGGCTACGGCTTCTATGTGATTATCCGTCACGAAAACAGCCTCGAAACTGTTTACGGCCACCTCTCCCGCTTCCTCGTGAAGCCAAATCAATATGTAAAGGCAGGTCAGCCTATCGCCTTGGCAGGCAACACCGGACGCAGCACAGGCCCTCACCTCCATTTCGAGACCCGCTTTATGGGCTATGCCATCAACCCCGAAGCCATATTCGACTTCAGAAACAGATGCACCCACACCGACACCTACCTGTTCACAAAATCCACCTATCAGGAGTCGCGCAACTACAGCAGCAAATAAGTAGTCACAAAAAATTATATTTCATACAAAGCAGCAGCACCAGGCCACACCGCCCAGTGCTGCTGCTTTTCATCTCCCCCACCATTGTCACTATTGTCGCCCCCCAAAAAAATCCTCAATATGTTCCGTGAGAGAGGGGGGGGGCAAAAAAACGTAAGTGGGAAGCCAACCGTGTGGACACAAAAAAGCCCAAGCTCCAAAGCGTTCCTGGAACCTGGACAGCATAATGTGTGTGTTTAGAGTTTTTTCAACATCTTTTCTGAAGGGTTCAGCGCCACCACCACGCCATGCGGGTCGATAAGCAGGGAAGTGAACCCCTGATTTTGATTCCACGCCTTCATCAACTTGGCGCCAGCCTCATTGTGAGCATAGAATTGTGAGCGTGCGTTCAATCCGTCGAGCTTGCAGATTTCACTCCACAAAAGTGGGCTTTCATCGAAATTAAGAGCCACATGCTCAAGGATAGTGGATTGCTTACTTTTGGCAACTCGGTCATAACGCATATTTGCGATACGTGAATCGGCATCGGCCGACGACCAGAAAGTCACTACCACATACTTGCCCCTAAGCGACTGAAGCTGCACCGAGTTCACACCGTTGCTCACCTCAAAGTTGGGCGCCTGTTCGCCAACTTCCACGCCATAGTAGTTGCCACTACCAGCAGAGGCCAAGATGAATAAAAGCACAATACCCACAAATAGAATAAGTGTTTTCTTCATAAATCAAATTTTTCATTCCACAAAAAGGCTTGTTCTAAAGCATCACGCCTCAGGAGCCACAAGCCCTCGCCGAGTTTCGGCATCACCGCCACCTCTGTGGCCAGCGGGTAAAAAATGCGACTAAAAAAATTGCTAACTAATAATGCCACATATTACATTTACCGGTGCAAATTTACAACAAATGTCAGAACTGGGCAAATCTTTAACAAAGCATAAATCCATAACAAACTAACAAACAGATATTTTACACTATTTACCAATGCACGCAAATCTAAATTAGAAAAATATTTAACTTAAAATGTTAAAACACGGCTTTATCATAGGCCAGAGGCATATCTGAAGCCATATCACAAAAGAAAATGGCAAACCAGGGTCGCAAATGGAAAAATATCACTATTTTTGTGCTTCCAACAAAGAAAAGCAACTCATGACCACCAACGAAAAAGACGAAATAATTCTTATCAGCATATCTGGCCACGACAAGCCAGGCGTAACCTCTGCCCTTACAGGCATACTCGGTAAATTCGGATCCACAATCCTCGATATTGGCCAAAGCGACATACACCACCGCCTGTCGCTCGGCATTCTGTTTAAAACCACCAACTCTCTCAGTGGCGAAATCATGAAAGAACTCTTTTTTAAAGCCACTGAAATGGGCGTGAACATCAACTACACGCCTATCGCCCTCGACGACTACCAGGAGTGGGTGGGGCTGCAGGGAAAGAACCGCTACATCATCACCATACTCGGCCGTGAAATCACCGCCGAGCAAATATCCGCCATCAGTGGCATAGTGGCACAGCAAGGGCTGAATATCGACGACATCAAGCGCCTCACGGGCCGCATTCCCCTATCTGGCACAAACGACACGCCACAACGCTCGTGCATCGAATTTTCGGTGCGAGGCAACCCCATCGACAAGGAAGCCATGCAAGCGGAATTTATGCGCGTCAGCAATGATTTAGGATTCGACGTGTCGCTCCAGGAAGACAACATGTATCGCCGCTGCCGCCGCCTCATCTGCTTCGACATGGACTCCACGCTCATACAGACGGAATGTATCGACGAGCTTGCCATCCGAGCAGGCGTGGGTGAAGAGGTGAAAGCCATCACAGCAAGCGCTATGCGTGGCGAAATCGACTTCAAAGAAAGCTTCACCAAGCGTGTGGCGCTACTGAAAGGACTCGACGTGAGCGTGATGAAGGATATTGCCGACCATCTCCCCATCACCGAGGGCGTGGACCGGCTGATGCGCGTGCTCAAGCGCACCGGCTACAAGATAGCCATCCTGTCGGGCGGGTTCACCTACTTTGGCAACGTGCTGAAAAGCAAATACGACATCGACTATGTGTATGCCAACGAGCTTGAAATCGACCAAAACGGCAAACTCACAGGGCGCTACTTGGGAGAGATAGTGGACGGAAGGCGCAAGGCCGAGCTGCTCACCCTGCTTGCACAGGTTGAGAACGTGAACATAGCCCAGACCATAGCGGTGGGCGACGGCGCCAACGACCTCCCCATGCTCAAAACCGCCGGACTCGGCATCGCATTCCGCGCCAAGCCCAAAGTGAAAGCCACAGCCCGTCAGAGCATCTCCACCATCGGGCTCGACGGCGTGCTCTACTTCCTCGGCTTCAAAGACTCCTTCATCTCCGACTAACCCCCTTTTTCCCCACCACCAAAAGGACTATTTTTCAGAAAAGACAAATAGCTGATGAAACTGGAATTACAAGATATTATCAACAACATCGACATTGTGCAGCATTGGCATGATGACTATTGCGAATTTGTTCCAAAATTCATAGAAAGTGCAAAATCTCATAAAAACTGGCAAGAATGGGATAAAAACTTATCTATGAGTTCTTTGAACGAGGTGGTGACCAATGCGTGTCTTCATTATGGCAAGGATATTTCACCAATGAAGAAAAGTCAAAAATCAAAGCTGACTGGAAAGAATTAGCCCCATTGCTAAAAGTAATAGCAGAGCGCCAAGACAGTCCTCAATGGAAAACTTACGACAAGATAAAAAGTTTTATCAGGCTACGCACAAGCCAAGACAGAAAGACTGCGACCAATCGCTTGATAGCTTCATTACAGCCCAACTTACTTGCCACTATTGTACAAGATAAATATTTGAAAAACGCATTTACTTTGATGAAATGGGCTGGTTTCGCTGATATTCCGGAGTATAATGACAAAACAAGCTGGTTCGAAAATAGCTATCATCTATTGTCTTATTTCAAGGCAAAATTAAAATGCCATTCAGCCTATGACATTTGCACATATCCATGGCAAGTATATGAATATTTGAAAAATTTATATAAAAAACAAATCCGCAATATGCAAAACATCGAGTCTTACATCAACCTTCTAAAAGCAAACAAAAACCTTGTGCTGACAGGGGCTCCCGGCACTGGCAAAACGTTTATGGCAAGAGCCATCGCAGAAGAAATGGGGTGCACGGAAGAAGAAATGTGCTTCGTGCAATTCCATCCTTCCTATGACTATACCGACTTCGTGGAGGGATTGCGCCCCGTAGATAAAGGCAACGGACAAATAGGGTTTGAACGCAAAGACGGTGTGTTCAAGGATTTCTGCAAAAAAGCGCTCAAAAACCTTATTGACAGCAAGAAAAGCGGTGACGAGCGAGAAAAAGAACTGTCGTGGGAAGAACTGCTCCAACAATTCATCACTAATGCGATTGACGATGACAAGCAGTTCAAACTTAAGAAAGGTAAAATGACATTCTCCATCGACGACGTACGTGATCGCAATATTATCATCCGTAATGAGAATAATGAGAAAACTGCTCAAGTTTCCGTTAACGCCGATGAAATAATTCAACTTCTGGTAAACGATGTGAAGCTCAATAATGTAAGTGATATCCGACGTTATTTCAGACGTAAATACGGAAGACAAGCCGACTCTTACTCATTCATACTTGCAAAAGAAGTCAAAAAAAGAAAGAAAGATGCAGAAACACCCTTCTTTCTTAAAAGCAACAATCATGATGTACAAGCAAACACGGTAAAGCGAAAGCCTTATGTGTTTATTATCGATGAGATCAACCGTGGAGAAGCTTCAAAAATTTTCGGTGAGCTGTTTTTCGCTATCGACCCCGGATACAGAGGTAAAGCTGACTTATGCGTAAAAACGCAATACCAAAACCTTGTGTCAGAAACAGACGTTTTCACTAAAGGTTTTTATGTGCCGGAAAATGTTTATATCCTTGCCACAATGAACGATATAGACCGCAGTGTTGAGAGTATGGACTTTGCCATGCGCCGGCGTTTCACATGGAAAGAGGTCACACCTTCCGACACTCAATCTATGCTTGACGCTCTGTCATGCGCAGACAAGGCAAAATCCACAATGCACCGTCTGAACGAAGTTATTTCAAACACCGAAGGGTTAGGGTCGGCCTATATGGTTGGCCCATCATATTTCCTTAAACTCAATCATAATGGTGCTGATTTCAAACTGCTATGGGACATGAACATAGAGCCTTTACTGAAAGAATATGTGCGCGGTTTCCGCAATGCCACCGACATATTGGATAACTGTAAAAAAGCCTATTTCAGTAGCAACAACATTTCTTCTTCCAACGATGATTCAGTGGATCGCGAATAGTTATGCACATCCTATTAGAAGACAACTGTTTCACCCATAACACAGCCCCCACGTTCCAAAGGGTTGATGTAGCCCATCTTTTCAGCATAGCCGATAAGACAATCTCGCAACTTTGTGAAGAAAACGAACACCTACTCATATTTCCTTATAGTATCAAAAACTCTGCCGATAAGATTGAAAAGGCGAATATCATTAATATACAATGCACCAGCCACCCAGACAATGTGAGAGTCTGTACAGGAAACATCATGGGATTTTTCGGCATTGGTAACCTCCAGGTTAAAATCAAGTCGAGATTCGACAACGATGATAACGATTTTCTTCTGCACTACATGCTTCAGCGTACACTGACGCCTAATATTTTCAATTTTAAGCACAACAGTGAAGATGATAGTGTTTTTGACTTTGCCATGTTAATGTTTCCATTTATTCTTAAAAGGGCTTTAAGACAAGGTGTGTATAGGGAATACCATGACTTCAAACATAACGACTCTAATTTAAATGGGGCCATTGATTTCAACAGGCAAATCACTCAAAATATGCCATTCACCGGAAAATTTGCATACACCACTCGCGAAAACAGCCATAACAACAGTATGACCCAACTCATTAGGCACACCATTGAACTGATAAAAACAACAAAGTTCGGGTCGGCTGTGCTTAGCTCCGACAGGGAATGCGCAGAAAATGTGCAAATAGTGAGAGCATGCACTACCAGCTACAGAAAAAGTGAGCGTGAAAGCATAATCAGCAAAAACCTTCGCCACAAATGTCACCCATACTACACAGAGTATCAGGCTCTGCAAACCATTTGTCTTCAAATTTTGAGAAAGGAAGAAATCAAGTATGGCAACACCGACAACGAAATATATGGAATACTTTTCGATGGAGCATGGCTATGGGAAGAATATGTAAATACCATTCTACGCGAATACGGATTCAAACACCCAGAAAACAAGAACAAAAAAGGATGCATCTACCTTTTCGACGACAATACTGGAGATCGCTACCCCGACTTTTACAAAGAGGGTATCGTGCTTGATGCTAAGTACAAACGAATAGGCGATTATAATTCTGTGGCAAAAGTCGACCGTGACGACATTCATCAAA
>DLLC01000064.1:15021-126061 GCA_002476625.1 Porphyromonadaceae bacterium UBA7572
TTCATCAAATAATCACCTATATGACTGCGTTAAAAGCACATAAAGGTGGATTTATTTCTCCTTTGAACCATCAGCAAGTGCAACCACCCACAAAAACGTTGAAAGGCAGTAGCGCCACCCTATCCATTTACGGCATTGAAATTTGTAAGAAAGTCAACACCTATGCTGATTTCTGCCAAAAGATGAAAGAAAACGAAAAAAAATTCATCGCATCACTAGAGCTGTAGATAATACCGGCAACTTCATTCGCCCAACTCCACCCACCATTTTTTATTCGGGGAGGAGCTTGGAGGCTTTGGCGCCGAGCTCCCTGATTTTAGTGGCGCGGGTCACGAGGTTACCTCTGCCCTCCGACAATTTTTTCAACGCCTCGGCATGGGCTTTCTGTGCGCTGTCGAGAGCCTTCCCCACCTGGTCCATGTCGGCGATGAAGCCCACCAGCTTGTCGTACATCTTGCCTGCCTCATCGGCAATGGCCATGGCGTTTTTCGACTGCCGGTCGCGCGCCCACAGCTGGCTGATGAGCTTCACCACCGAAATCAAGTGCGTAGGGCTCACTATCACCACTTGGCGCTTGTAGGCATACTCCCAAAGCGTGGCATCGCCGCTCATTGCAAGCATATAGGCGGGCTCGTTGGGCACAAACATCATCACAAAGTCGGCAGAGTCCTTGATATCTTGATACTTTTTCCCCGCCAGTTCGTCCACGTGCTTCCTCACACTGGCCAAATGACGCTTCAGCGCCTCTGTCCTCGCTGCTTCATCTGTGGCATTCACATAGTCAATATAGGCCGTGAGCGAAGTCTTGGAATCAATTACCAGGCGTTTACTGTCGGGCATGAAGAACACCACGTCTGGCCTGAGCCTGCCGCCATCCTCGCCTTTCAGCACCCGTCCGTCGGTGTCGCGGGTCATCTGCGTTTCGTAGTTCACCCCCTCTTGAAGCCCCGACAGGTCAAGAATCTGCTTCAACACCATTTCGCCCCAGTCGCCTTGTGCCTTACTGTCGCCACGCAGCGCAAGCGTCAGTTCCTTAGCCTCCTGGCCTATGTTGCGGTTCATGTCGCTAAGGTCCTTAATCTGCTGCTTCAGTGCCGAGGCATAGCTCACCTGCTCAGTCTTGTAACTGTCGATGGTGCGCCTCAGGCTGTCAAGGTTCTCCTTCAGAGGCTTCACCACCTCATTCAAGTGCGCAGTGTTCTCCTCTCGCATGGAGCGGCGCTGGTCAGCGAGGAGCTGCTGCGCCACGTCCTTAAACACGAGACGAGAGTCCTCCTTCAGTCTGCGCTGCTCCTCACCCAAGCCTCGCACCTGCTCCTGCATTCGCACGCGCTGCTCACGTGCGCCTATGAGCATCACCACGAGCACACCCACGGCCACCAGTGCCAGAGCCAATAAAATTACGATTATACCGTTCATGATCTCAATGATTTAAAATGTGTCGATGTGTGTGTTAATCTTTGAATCAAAGTTAGTACTTTTCCGCCACATGTAAAAATTACGGCATATAAATGTTGGCGATTCCGATAAAGTTTTTTAATTTTATACCATAATCAATAATAACTACTGCACTACTAATTATGGCAAAACTCCACATTTCCACCGACTGGTGGACCGCGCCCACAGAAGCGGAAAACGGCAACCTCATCATGGTGACAGGCCGCCGCAGCCTGGACAATGTGCGCGACACAAAAAAATACATCTACCGAATAGAGATGACATGGACCTACGAACCCGACAAAGCCGGTATGCCCGACCTCGAAACCTCCACGCTGATGGAGAAGGCGCAGGACGCCATTGAAAGCTGCTTCGCCAAAGACCCCACCGCGGTGAACACGGGCATCTACACCGGCGACGGCCAGCGCAACTGGGTTTTCTACGCACGGAGCCTCTACATTTTCCAGCGCAAAATCAATGAGGTGCTCGCCGCATTCCCCTTGTTGCCTCTCACATTCGATGCCGCGGAAGACCCCGACTGGGAGGAATACGACGAGATGTGCCAGGCTGAAATCCAAGACGACGACATTTAACCCTATTTTCAAGCTTCTTCTAAGGCCTTTTTTTAAAACGCAGCATATGAACCACCTCATCACATCTGGCGACAGCCACCTCTACCTGTGGATTATCATAGCCGTGGCGTTCGGAGCCATGGCTGGGCTTATCACCGCCATCTTCACCCATCACGGGAAAGACAGCACAAAGGCGCCGTCAACTGCCGACGCCGACGCCGACGACCTCAACGAAATAGAGACCTCCAGCAGCCGCACCGTGATTTTCATCACGTTCATTTTCACCGTGCTCGGCTTCCTCATCTGCTGGGTCACAGAAGCCATTATGCACCGAGGCGTGCTGTAGCCCTCACTTTATATAAGGCGAAGGCAAGCACCATCAGGAAGCCAGCCAATGGAATGCAGAATGGCAGCACCAGCGATGCGCTGTCGGCAATCATGCCCATCAGCAGAAACGCACACCCACCCACAGGGGTCATCATCAAATACGACGACGCGCGTTTCGTGCGCTGTGCGTCAAGCCCCGTCAGCGCGAGTGAGAATATGGTGGGAAACTGGATAGACTCGAATGCGAAATTGAGCACAAGCGCATATAGCGACACTTTACCGCCATACAGCACTCCAAGCATACACAGCACACTGCCAATAGCACACACCAGCAGCACCTTCGTGGGGTGAACATACTTCATCACCCACGCACCTAAAAATCGGCCGCCCATAAATATGAACAGCGCAAGCGATAGCAGGCGCGAAGCCTCCACATTGGTGGTCACACCCTCACCCGAAAGGAAGATCACAAAGTAACTGTTGATGCTGATTTCCGCCACTTCATAGGCTAATAATGCCAAAAAGCCAAAAAGCACCGCCTTGCCAAGCCTGGCTGCTCCAGCCTGCCCTGCCGTAGCGTCGGCATCATCTTGCGTAATTTCTGGGAGCTCCACACGGGCAAACACGAAAGCCACAAGTGTCACCACCACGCCCATCACCACATACGGCGTGGCCACATCACCACCCGAAAAAAGGTACTCGCCCAAAATAAACGGGGCAAGCGCGCAGCCCAAGCCGTTGAACGACTGTGATAGGTTGAGGCGCGATGTGGCTGTGGAGCGAGGGCCAAGCTCTGTGGCGTAGGGGTTGGCTGATGTCTCTAAAAAGGTGAGTCCCATGCCAATAATGAACAGGCACACCAAAAACGCAGGAAGCGTGCCGATGGCAGCACCGGGCACAAAAAGAAAGGCTCCCAAGGCATAGAGCAGCAAGCCACACACCACCCCGTGGCGGTAGCCATAGCGCGATATAAACAGCCCTGCCGGAACCGCCGTCAGAAAATAGGCAAGATAGGTGGTCACCTGAATGGTGGCAGATTGCGTGATGCTGATATCCATCACCTCGCGGAAATGCTGATTGAGCACATCAAGAATGGCCCTGGCAAATCCCCATAGAAAAAAGAGTGAAGTGATGAGAATGTAGGGAATAACGTAGCGTTTGGAAGTTAGTTTCATTGTGCTATAAAAAAGAAAACGTGTGCGTATTGTTTAACGTGACTCTGTGTGTGAGTTATTACGCTGAAGCAAATCCATTGCGCGCATCAGGCTGGAAGAGAATGGACCTGAATGCTCCAGTTTAATCGTGCTCACAGCTGCGGCAAAGCGCCCCGCCTCCTCCACCGAAGCTCCTTGCGCCCTGCGGTAGATATAGCCCATGGTGTAAGTGTCGCCACAGCCAGTGGCATCCACCAAAAGCAGAGGCTGGTAGGCAGGAATGTCGTAGAACACTCCATCGGCGAGAATGATGCTGCCAAAACTTCCGAGCGAAAGCAACACTTCCTTCACACCCCAGTCGGCTATCTTCTGAGCCGCCTTGTGGAGGTCGGTCTCACCGGTGAGCACCGCCACCTCACACTCGTTCACCTTCAGCACGTCCACATATTTGAGGGCCTCCACCTTGTCTTTCCAGTCGATAGGATACACCTCCTCGTCTCTCACATCGCGAAGAAACCCCTGGGCGTCCACCACAAGCGTGCCTTTGGTGTGCAGATACTTGATTACATCGAGCGAGAAGTCGTCGGGCAGGAGCGTGCCCAGCACTATGTAGCGCGCTTCCACATCCTTCAGTTTGTCCACCGTGAACGGGTCGGCCTTCGCCCTCACGCGCTGCTTGCGCTCGTTCTGGTTCTCGCCATAGATATTCTCAAAATAAACGGTACGACGGCTCGGAATCACATCCACATCGATGCCCACACCGCGCATAGCGTGCACGGCGCTCATCTCGCTCTCGGCAAGCGACGTGATTAGCTTGTACGACAAGGGCCGGTGCCACCCGCTCGCCGCCTCCGACTGAAACAGCGAATTGATGCCATACGAGAAATAAAAGGAGGTGCCCCCAGACATATACACTTCCTGGGTGGGCGTCACAATTCTATCAAGGGTGATATGCCCTATGCAGCAAATATCAAGCATAATTTATAATGTCATAATTTTTAATAGAGAAGCCATCTACGGCCACGGACACACACAGAAGCAGTGAGAGAGTGTGTGTAAGTATAAGCGAGTATTCTGCCCGTGCTCTTTTGCAAGCACAAAGTTATAAATCAAATTCCACACTACCGCATTTTTTTGCGTTAATTGTGGCTTTTGCCTTTGTGAATCGGCTGAAAGGCTGTAATTTTGCACATAATTTTCATAGGTTAAGATGTCGAGCACCCACCACTCATCGCCTCTACATATCATCAGCCTGTGTGCGATTGCCCTTGCAGCAATTGCACTGATTCCCTCGTGCAGCTCCACCAAGCATGTGCCCGACGGAAAATATCTGCTCGATGACGTGAGGCTGCACATTCTCGACAAAGAAAACGAGAATCGTGAAGTAAGCACCTACGACTTGGCCAGCTACCTGCGCCAAACGGAGAACCACAAGGTGCTGGGCGGTCTGAAGCTGCAATTGGCGTTCTACAACCTTTCGGGAAAAGACTCCACAAAATGGTTCAACCGATGGGTACAGCGCGTGGGCACACCACCCGTAATCTACGACTCCACCCTCACCGACGCCAGTGTGCGCCAGCTATCCATGGCACTCACCAACAAGGGCTACATGTGCAACCACGTGACAAGCGAGGTGGAAACCAACGTGAAGAAAAAGAAGGTGCGCGTCACTTACAACATTCGTCTCAACGAGCCCTACTACGTGCGGAGCATTTCATACGACATTCCCGACGACACGCTCCGTAGCATCATCCTCGCCGACACCACCCTCTACCCCATACGCCAGAATTCGGTTTTCGATCACAACAAACTGGAGAAAGAGCGTGAGTTTATCACCGAAAACCTGCGCAACAAAGGCTACTTCGCCTTCAATAAGGAATACATCACCTTTTTTGCTGACACTGCTGCAAACTCGCGTGCCGTGGATCTGACGCTCAACACCAGGCCACCGCGCACACTCGCACGCATGCCGGAATACAAGAGCCACCGTCCATTCTATGTGCGCTCTGTCACATTTGTCACCAACTACAACCCCGTGACCATGCAAGACGGCAAGTATTCCGGCAAAGAGTCGGACTACAAGGGTATACACTTCATCTGCGACGAAAACGACAATTACATGCGCAGAAGCCCCCTTTATGAATGCTGCTATATCGTGCCCGGCGAAATGTACGACGCCAGCAATGTGACCAAAACCTACACAGCACTCGGCCGATTTGGCATTCTGAAGTTTGTGAACATTATCACCAACCCTGTGGGAGAAATCGACGGCAAGATGTATGTCGACACCTACATTCTGCTGCAGCGCGACAAACTGCAGAATGTGTCGTTCTCACTTGAAGGCACCAACAGCGAAGGCGACCTGGGATTTGGCGTGGGTGTAAACTATCAGCATCGCAATGTGTTTAAGGGATCTGAAGTGCTGAACGCAAAGTTCAACACCCGCTACGAGAGTATTTCTGGCGATGTGGGCGGACTCATCAACGATAATTACTCGGAATACTCTGGAGAGGTGGGCATCGTTTACCCTAAGTTTAAGGCGCCATTCCTCAAGCACAGCTTCAAGCAGCGCATTCAGGCCACCACCGAAATCAACACCTCGTTCAGCTACCAGGCGCGGCCAGAGTACACCCGCATCATAGCGGGAGCGGGCTGGAAATATGCGTGGAGCGAGCGGCAAAACGCCACCCACCACACGCTCAATGTGCTCGACCTCAACTATGTGTCGTTGCCAAAGAGCAAGTCGCACTTCCTCGACAGCATCAGCAATCCCCTGCTGCGCTACTCCTACGAGGACCACTTTATTATGCGCCTCGGCTACAGCTTCTACCACACCAACAAGCGTGAGCTCTCGCCTATGAGCAAGGCATTCCAGCAAAATATCTACACCATTCGCGCCTCAGCCGAAACCGCAGGCAACCTGCTCTACGGCATATCCAAAATGATAGGCCAGCGCAAGGACGAGGACGACAGCTACAAGGTGTTTGGCATCCGATACTCGCAATATGTAAAAATGCAGGCCGACTATGCCTTCACACACAGTTTTTCCGACCGCACCTCTCTGGCAATGCACGTGGGGGCGGGCATAGCCATTCCCTATGGCAACTCTTCTGTAGTACCCTTTGAAAAGCGCTTCTATGCCGGGGGCGCCAATAGTGTGAGAGGCTGGGGAGTACGTTCTCTCGGTCCAGGTAGCTTCGCCACTCGTAATTCCCAAAACAGCTTTATATACCAGTGTGGCGACATTCGCCTCGACGCCAATGTTGAATTCCGGTCGAAACTGTTCTGGGTGCTTGAAGGCGCGGCTTTCGTGGACGCTGGCAACATCTGGACCATACGCGACTACGCCGACCAGCCTGGTGGCGTGTTTAAGTTTGGCAAATTCTACGAGCAGCTGGCTCTGGCCTATGGCATAGGCCTGCGCATGAATTTCACCTACTTCCTCGTGCGCCTCGACATGGGCATGAAGGCACACGACCCCGCCTCTGGGCAAAACCACTGGCCATTGTTCAGCCCCAACTTTAAGCGCGATAGCGAATTCCACTTCTCTGTGGGATATCCATTCTAAATTCACCGCGCATTCAATTATATTGAAAGATTCTGTATATATTTATCATGATGAAGAAATTAGTGATTTTCGACCTCGACGGCACCCTGCTCAACACGATTGAGGACTTAGGGCAAGCTGCCAACCACGCACTCCAACAAAACGGCTACCCCACTCACAGCATTGCCTCCTACCCCTTCTTCGTGGGAAATGGCGTAAAAAAGCTCATGGAGAGGGTGCTGCCAGAAAATAGCCGTAACGCCACCACGGTGGATTTGCTGTTAAAGGACTTCAAGACATACTACGATGAGCATCTCACCGACTATTCTAAGCCTTACCCTGGCATTTCAGAACTGCTCGACGACTTGCGTGGCAAGGGGGTGAAGCTGGCTGTGGCAAGCAATAAATACGACGCTGCCGTGAAGCGCCTAATTGAATACGCCTTCCCCGAAATCGACTTCGTGGCAGTGGAGGGCCAAAAGGAGGGCGTGAATGTAAAGCCCGACCCCTCCATCGTGTTCAGCGTGCTGGCAAAGGCACACGTGGAGAAAGCCGACACCCTATATGTGGGCGATTCGGGCGTGGATATGGAAACTGCACGCAGGGCGTGCGTAGATTCGGCGGGCGTGTCGTGGGGATTCCGCCCAGTGAAGGAACTCAACGAATATCATGCCGACACCGTTGTCAACAGTCCTGCCGAGATTCTCTCCATCGTGGAGAACGGCATTCCCTTAAAATAACCCCCCTGGGCACAGCCCACTCGCACACAAATACTGACCCTATAAAAAGAAGAGTTCGGCAAATCTTTACCGAACTCTTCTTTTTATCTATTTGTGATTGGTTTACACCAGCCTGTGTTTCGCTTTTGCGGTAGGCTAAAAACCTATTACATATTCATACCGCCGTCCACTTGAATCACCTGGCCACTCACATAGCTCGACATATCGCTGGCGAGGAAGGTGGCCACATTGGCAATATCCTCCACCTGACCGCCACGGCGCACAGGAATCTTGGTCATCCATTCTTTGCGCACCTCCTCTGGAAGGGCGGCTGTCATAGCGGTTTCGATAAAGCCTGGGGCAATGGCATTGGCACGAATGCCACGAGGCCCCATCTCCTGGGCTATGCTCTTTGCCAAAGCAATCAAGCCAGCCTTTGATGCGGCATAGTTAGCCTGGCCGGCGTTGCCGTGAACACCCACCACCGACGACATATTGATAATAGATCCACTGCGCTGACGCATCATCACAGGCACGCAAGCGTGAATGAAATTGAACGCCGACTTCAGGTTCACATTGATTACTGCGTCCCATTGCGCTTCACTCATGCGCAGCATCAAGCCGTCTTTGGTGATACCGGCATTATTTACGAGAATATCGATTCGTCCAAAGTCGGCCTTGATAGCGTTCACCACCTCTTCGGTCTGGGCGAAGTCGGCGGCATTGCTCGCATAGCCTTTGCACTTTACGCCGAGGGCGGCAATCTCATTCTCAGTGGCCTTGCCATTTTCATCAATCACAAGGTCGGTGAATGCTATATCAGCGCCTTCTTGCGCATACTTCAATGCAATAGCCTTGCCAATGCCACGAGCGGCGCCAGTAATCAAGGCAACTTTTCCTTCAAGTAATTTCATTGTTTTCTTTATTCGTTTATTTTGTTAGATGTAAATATTATCAATTATACCGCCGCCACTTCATGGAGAGCGGTTCTCCCTCATTCGCTCAAAGCTCTTCTCCTGCCGCCTGATCATGGCACTGAATGCCGTTGAGCAAGAAGTCTTTCAAATACTCGCGCAGCTTGAGCTTGCTGATGCCCAAGTCGGCGAAGCTGTCGCGAATATAGTGCAGGTCAAGGCCCTGCATGGCCATAAGCAGAATTTCCGCAGTCTTGTCCACATGCTTGATGCGAAACACGCCCTGCTGCACGCCTTCATTGAGAATTTCCTTGAGCAGCACAATCTCTTTGTGCTTGTTCACACGGCGAATGCGGTCCACACGGCGCACATCAAGGAAGAAGCTGGCTTTCAGCGAGCCATTGCGGCCCACCACATCCTTCACGGCCTCAAACCGTGAAAAGATGAAGGTCATCAGTTTCTCGTCGGGCGGTATGGGCATCGATGGAATATCGGCAATACGCTCCACAATGCTCTGCGCCTCGCGGTTGACCACGGCGTTGAATATCTCTGTCTTGCTTTTAAAATAGGTGTAGATGGTGCGTCGGCCTTTATCACTGGCCGATGCAATGTCGTTCATCGTGGTATTCTCCACCCCTTTGTGGGCAAAGAGCTGACGAGCCACATCTATCAACTTGTCTTTTGTTCTTGATGCCATCTGTTTTCTTCCGTTTAGAGTTGTGCTCCCCTATCTTTTGAGTGCAAATATAATTATTTTCTGTGTATTATACAAAATTCGTTCCGAAAGCAACGGGTCTTTCGGAACGTAAACGGAGTATCTATAGTCTTCTTAAAGAAGTGTCATAATCAAAATTTGAGCCGTGACCACACGCAAAAACATGGTGAGCGGGTAAACGGTGGAATATGCCACTGCAGGGGCATCGTTGCCCGCCGTCTTGTTGGCATAGGCGAGCGCTGGCGGGTCGGTTGTGCTGCCCGACATAAGTCCCATGAGCGTGCAGTAATTCACCTTAAATTTGCCACGGGCCACCAAGCCCACTATCAGCAAGGGGATAAACGTGATGAGAAATCCGTAGAATACCCATTTCGCACCCGTAGCGTTGAACACGGTGACGGCGAAATTGGCTCCCGCCGCCAAGCCCACCGAGGCAAGGAAGAGGCAAATGCCCAATTCACGCAACATCAGGTTTGCGCTCGACGAGGTGTAGGTCACCAGCTTAAACTTATGGCCATAGCGTCCGATGAAGATGGCGGTGATGAGCGGACCGCCTGCCAAACCTAATTTCATCGGCACCGACATGCCCGGCAATGCCAAAGGAATGGAGCCTACCACTATACCAAGGAATATACCGATAAAGATGGTGAACATATTGGGGTGGTCGAGGCGCTTCATTGAGTTGCCAAGATGCGAGGCCAAGCGGTGAATATCCTCAAGCTGCCCCACCACTGTTATGCGGTCGCCCACCTGAAGCGACAGGTTGGGATTAGCGAGAAGGTCGAGGCCTGCGCGGTTCACACGGGTGGCGTTAAGGCCATAGCCTTTAGGCAGGCGGAGCGAGCCAAGTTTGCGGCCAGAGTATTCGCTGTTGGTCACCACTATGCGGCGGCTCACCACAGGTGTTTGCTCCTCTTTCCAGTCGTAGTTCACCTTCGGGCCTATCACAGCGTCGAACACCTCCTCGTCTTGCTCCGAAATCACCACACGCATCAAATCACCCTCCGCCACAATCGTGTCGGCCACAGGAATGATGATCTCGCCATCGGTCTTCAGCACACGCGAAATCACGAAGTTGCGGTCCATAATTTCGTGCAGGCGCTGAATGGTACGGTCGAAGATGAGCTTATTGGTCACCTTGTAGGTCACCACGTGTGGCTTGAGCAAGCTGTTGGCATTGTCGTCCTCTATTTCTTTGGCATCGTTCTTAATATCGATTTTAAAGACAGCCTTAATAATAATCATCGACAAAATGATGCCCACCACGCCAAGGGGATAAGCGGCTGCATAACCCATCGACATGGCCTCGTTGAGCGCTGCGGCGCCATCGCCCTGTGTCTCAATGAGTGCCTGCTGAGCCGCACCAAGCCCGGGCGTGTTGGTCACAGCGCCGGAAAGGATGCCCACTATTTCATTGGGGTGAAGGTCGCCCACACAAAAGTAGATGGCAAGCGCCACCACTATGTTGAGTGCGATGATGCCCACTGCAAGCCCATTGAGCAGCACACCGCCCTCCTTAAAAGAGGAGAAGAACGACGGTCCCACCTGCAGACCGATGGAAAACACAAAGAGAATCAAGCCAAACTCCTGAATGAATTTCAGGGTGTTGGGGTTGATGAATGGCTCATTGGGCTCTATCACATGGCCGAAATGGCCGGCAAGAATACCTACAAAAAGCACGAAGGTGGCACCAAGCGAGATGCCGAATATTTTCACCTTACCCAATATCACGCCAATGGCGATCACAATAGAGTAGATGAAAAGAGCATGGGCTATGGTGCTACCAGCAATTAAGTCGATTAACCAGTTCATATAACGATGTAAAAAATGATAACAGCTTTTGTTTAAGTTACAAAGTTACTACATTTTTCCCGTTTACAGAAATTAATCCGTAATCCTCCACAGTCCACTCATCCTCCACACACACTCTCTCTGAGCCCCGTGTAGGGCCCCACACTATTTTTTTTGCGGTCAGTCCGGCTGGGCATCATGCACACTCTTCATGCGCGTGGTGAGGATTTTCCGCACCTCAAACGGCTCCTGAATGTAGTCTACGCGGTGGTTGGTGCCACCACTGCCCACCAGCTCTATCGAACCGGTGCCAAACATACGCTGCCAAATACTTTGATACAGATTCACCGTCTCAATCTTGAACAGCGGTATCTCGGTCATCTTGATGCTCAAGATGCCATCCTTCTGGATAAAGCGGTGGCTGGTGATGGCGAATGTGGTCTTGCTACGGATAAAATAGCCCCACAGCGCCACACACACGCCCAATGCCAGGCCTATGGTGCCAAACACGACAAATAACTGCTCTGGCCGCTTCAGCCCTATCACGAGCATCGCTGCGCCAAGCGCGGCTAAAAGCACGCCTCCAAGCGTGTTGCCACAATTAAAA
Organism: Porphyromonadaceae bacterium UBA7572; assembly: GCA_002476625.1. Lineage (GTDB taxonomy): Bacteria > Bacteroidota > Bacteroidia > Bacteroidales > Muribaculaceae > Sodaliphilus. The sequence goes on from DLLC01000064.1 coordinate 26,805, forward strand.
GTCCAGTGCAGACGGCCCTTAAACACAATGGTCTCGCCGTCTTCAAGCGTTTTCTCTATAAACTTCGACATACCGATGTGATATTTTTTCTGCAAACTTACATCAATTATTTTTCTCGCACAAATCCAAGATTTCCTATCTTTGACCATGCGCCCACATAAAAAGTTTAACGCTTCCCCCCCTATCACGAACAAGTGAGCCACCACAAGCCACCACACCACCCCGACACTCTTCCCTCACCGCGCAAAATTTATGACCTGTGCACTATACGCTTTTTTTGATATAATGGAAAAAAGCATTAACTTTATCGGAAATAATAGTAAAAACACTTAATTCACAAAACCTCATGAACAAATCTTATGTATTCTTTGCCAACGGCTTCGAGGAAGTAGAGGCCTTGACCACCGTAGATATAATGCGCCGCGCAGGCATGGAAGTGACCACCGTCAGCATCAACCCAACCCTTGAAGCAGAGGGCGCGCATGGCGTGAGGGTGAAAGCAGATGCCCTTATCAACGAAGTGAACCTCGACGATGCAGAATGGCTCATCTGCCCAGGCGGAATGCCCGGGGCAAGCAACCTCGCCGACTGCAAGAAGCTGACCGACGCGCTTGTGGCGCAAAACGCCAAGGGTGGCAAGATTGCAGCCATCTGCGCATCGCCATCAGTCATATTCGGCCCGCTCGGACTCCTTGAGGGCCGCCAAGCCGTATGCTACCCCGGCATGGAGCACGGAATGAAAGGCGCTGTCGTGGGCTACAAGCAAGTGGCTGTCGATGGCAACATCATCACCGGCAATGGCCCGGCGGCAGCAAGCGCCTTTGGCTTGGCCATCGTGAAAGAGAGCATGGGCAAGGAGAAAGCCCGCCAAGTGGCAGAGGCCATGCTCCTCTACAACCAGCTAAAAGAAGAATTCTACTTCTAACCACCCCCCACGGAGAGGATGGCTCATTAATATAATAATGGCGTGCGAACCGATGCGAATAGCCAAATTTGGCTCATCCATCATTTCCGCACGCCATATATTATCCTTGCACCGCACAGGCTACTCGGATTTGAAGCGGGCCGCCTGTGAGGCTATGAGGTCGGCATCGTCGAAGTAGTCGATGCGCATAGCGTGGCGCACCTCTTGCATCGTGGCGGCAGCCACCTCGCGAGCCTGCTCCGTGCCCTTCTTCAGGATATTGTAGATTTCAGGAATGTCCTGCGCAAACTCATGGCGGCGCACACGCATAGGCTCAAGGCACTTGTTGAGCACCTGGTTAAGGAACTTCTTGCATTTCATGTCGCCCAGGCCACCCTTCGTGTAGTGGGCCTTCAGCTCGTCGAGGCTGGCATACTCAGGCCAGAACTCCGCAAAATCCTCATCGGTGCAGAAAGCGTCGAGATAAGTGAACACACAGTTGCCCTCAAGGTGTCCGGGGTCGTTAACGCTCAAGTGCGTGGGGTCAGTGTACATGCCGCGAACCTTTTGCCACACCTCATCGGCAGAGTCGCTCAGATAGATGCAGTTGCCCAAGCTCTTGCTCATCTTTGCGCTACCGTCGGTGCCTGGCAAGCGCATGCACGCCTGGTTGTCGGGGAGCAGAATTTCAGGCTCCACGAGCACATTGCCGTAAGTGTTGTTGAAGCTGTGCACCAGCTCGCGGGTCTGCTCAATCATAGGGCGCTGATCCTCACCGGCAGGCACGATATTCGCCTTAAAGAGCGTGATGTCGGCAGCCTGGCTAATCGGATAGCAGAAGAAGCCCACAGGCAGCCCCTTGCGCTGTCCGGTGGCATTTTCAGCCGCCTCGTCGTCCTGCTGGCTGAAGCCACGCATCTTGATTTCCGACTTCACGGTAGGGTTGCGCTGCAGCCGAGCCACGCTCACCAGGTTCATCAGATAAGTGGTGAGCTCACTCAGCTCAATGATTTGGCTTTGCACAAAAAGCGTGCATTTTTCAGGGTCGAGCCCCGCAGCCAGATAGTCGAGAGCCACCTCTATGATATTTTGACGAATTTTCTCCGGATTGTCGGCATTGTCGGTAAGCGCCTGCACATCGGCCATAAACACAAACATACGGTCGTAGTCGCCCTCATTTTGCAACTGCACACGGCGGCGCAGCGAACCCACATAATGCCCAATGTGGAGCTTGCCCGTGGGGCGGTCGCCAGTAAGAATTACTTTTCCCATTTTATATTATATTATGTCTTAGTTATTTTTGATTAAATTAAATTAAATTCATTTCATACCACAAAGATACATCAAAACCGCCTACCACACAACCCCCACTCGCCCGTTGCCACAAAAGGCCGATGCTACGCCTACGCCAAATGGCGTGCATGCCCCGTGAATATCCTTCTTATTTCTTTTATTTAATTGACAAATTGCCACAGGGTAATGTGAAAAATGTGTAATTTTGCATCACCATATATCAATTTCATACAAAAACTATGGTTTTAGGATTAAGCATTGAAGCATGGATCACCATTTTCACTATCTTAGGGGTGTTCCTGACCCTTCTCCTCACCAAAGTGAGAGCAGAAGTGGCTTTCTTTACAGCAATGGCCGCGCTGTGTGTGACCGGCGTTCTCGACTTCGAGACGTCGTTTAAAGGACTTGCCACATCAAGCGTGCTGCTGGTGGGGGTGCTGTTTATCGTGATTGCCGGCCTACGTCACGCTGGCGCACTTGAGTGGCTGGTGGCGCATTTGATGGGACAGCCAAAGACTCACACCATGGCGCTTGTCCGCCTGATGCTCCCCGTGGGTTTGTTGAGCTCGTTTATGAGCAACACTGCCACCACAGCCTTGTTTCAGCACATAGTGAAAATCTGGTCGAAAAAACTTAACATCGCACCATCCAAACTTTTGATACCGCTGGCTTACTCCGCATCACTTGGCGGGCTGCTCACGCTGATAGGTACGCCGCCAAACCTGATTATCTCAAGCCAGTATGCCATCGACACGGGCGTGTATATGAACTTGCTTGAGCCTTTCCCCGTAGGCATTTGTGTGATGCTGGTGAGCGTGGCGCTGGTGATTCTGATGCGCAACGTCCTCCCCGTGCGAGAATGCCCCGACGACGAAAATGGCGGTTTCCCCTCAGCCAAGCCCAACAAGCGGAAAACTTTCACTTCGCTCATCATTCTTGCGGCAATGCTCGTGAGTTCTTCATGTGGCATGCTTCCGCTCACATCGTGCTGCCTAATAGCGGGCGTGCTTATGGTGGTGATGCGGTGCTGCACCTCTGAGCAAGCGTTTCAGGAAGTGGACTGGAGGGTGATTATCATCTTCTCGGGAAGCATTTGCATCGGCACAGCCATCGACAAGACTGGGCTCGCAAAAATCGTGGTCAGCAACATTCTCAGCATCAGTAGCGACCCAGTGGTAATTCTGGTAGCCATATGCGTAGTGGCAGCAATCCTCACCGAGCTGCTAAGCGACACTGGATGCGCCGCCATGTTCTATCCCATAGCCTACGAGGCTGCCACCACACTCCATGTTCATCCCGTCACATTTGTCATAGCGCTGATGATGAGCGTGTCGAACAGCTACGCCACACCTATCGCCACACCACCTAACATGATTGTATATGCCTCAGGAGGCTATCGTTTCGCAGATTTTGCCAGAATAGGACTGCCACTGAAAGTTGTGACCCTGGCCACAGCAATAGGCGCCACGCTACTGTTCTATCCCTTATAAAGTATAAGTTAGTTGGAGATGGTGCCTTTGCCGTAGCAGGTGCGGCACATGGGGCGGCGGTGCGTGTGGGCGGCGGTGGTGCGCCCGCACTGGGGACAGTACACGGAGTTGTCGGTGCCGGTGTAGTTGGGCGACCAGGTGATTTCGTCAGGCCCTTTACCTGTGCCGCCGCAGCTTGGGCAGGTGCGTGTGGTGCGTTTTGAAGAACGCCCACCATACGAACCGCTTGATGAGCCGCCTGAATAACCTCCGTATGAGTTTCCTCCAGAATAGCCACCATACGCGCTTCCTCCTCGATTACTTCTGCCACTTGAAGCTCCGCTTCTCGACGGCGCTGGCGTTACCGACGAGGTGAACACGCCGCCTCTGCCGTGGCAATAGGTGCACTGCCCAGTGCCGTTGCAGTTGGGGCAAGGGTTGTTGCCGATATAGGTGCGGCCTCTGCCCTGGCACACATTGCACAGCCCTGCAAATGGCACACACACGCAGCACATGCCGTAGGTGTAGACGAGCTGCGATCCGTCGGCGTTGTGATGAATGAGTTTTTTCACTTTTCTTTGGTCAATGTTCACGTCGAACTTATATTTCTTTTTCCCCACATACAGCCATTTTCCTGCACATTTTATCGCCAAATCATAACTGAGCTGATGCATTCCGTCGGCGCAGTGCAGCTCGCTCGATGGGATGGTGACGGTGAAGTCGGTGTAGGTGGTGGATTCATAGGGCGGCGTAAAGTCGGTCCATGCGGCCACCTCTCCGTTGGTGGTGGAGTATTGGCCGTTGAAGCATTTCAATGCGGTGCCGTCGGAGTTGTAAAAGTAAACGTTTGCCCGTCCGTTCTGATCCTTGCATCCATCTACGATAAAACTGACTTTAATGGCCAGATTTCCGTCGGCGTCGGGAGCGATGGAGGTGCTCTTTAAACTGATATTCTGCGCCCATACTTGCTGGCCCACAGCCATGAGGGCAAATAGTGTGATAAGAATTCGTCTCATATTATCCGAAAAAAGGTTGTGCCATAACAGCTATGACTTTGGCAAAGATAATAAAAAATAGTGTGGCACAAGTTCTATAACCTGGAAAATCAGGATAATGTATGCAAAAAAATAGCCACGGTGCTTTAATTCTGCATCGTGGCTATTTAAGGTTTGTATGTGCTATGTTATGTGATGTTTGCCTATAAGTGTGGTTGTTACTTCTGAGACTGCGCCTTCATCAGGCGAATCCAGTTACGGTAGCCAAGCACCGCCATGACGGTGTAGAAGCCATAGCGCAAGGCCGATAAAGGAATGCCTTTGTAGAAATATAGCACGGAGCACACCATATCCACCACAAGCCACAACAGCCACTGCTCAGCCCACTTTTGCGCCAGGGCCCAGTATGCCACGATGCTCAAGGCTGTGGTGAATGCGTCGAGCGTGGGCACGGTGCTGTCGGTACAGTGGACCAGAAGCTGATATATGCCAATCCATGCGATGGCAAACGCCACGGCTGCCACGGCTGCCATGCGTAGCGGAATATGGGTAATGGGCACGTTCTTACTGCTCCCGTTTGTACCCGTCTTCCACCTGTAAAAACCATACACGGCCGCAGCCACATAGAAAAACTCCATACCGAAATCGGCATACAGTCCAGCCTTGTAGTAAGTGATACTGTGCACCATAGGCATAATAATGCCCACAGGCCATAACCATATACTTGCCTTGTACTCCAAAAACAGGTAGAGCAGCCCCAGCACGAAGCTGATGGCGTCGAACAGGTGCTTAGGGTCGGAGAGCCAAAGCGTGAAATCAGTGCAGTCAATAGCGGCAAACATATTCTCTCAAGCTACTCTTTTTGTTAGAACGAGAATGTGAGGTGAGCCAGCACATTGGTGCCTGCCATTGGATAGAAGCGTGGATCGCTGCTGAGCTTGTACGACCCATCCTTAGCCACGAGGGCAGCTGTTTGAGAGTAGCCATTGTTTTCATACTTCTCGTTGAAGATGTTGTAGATAGCGCATCCCACAGTGATGGCTTTCACATGAGGCAGCTTGAAGGTGTAAGCCAGGTTGAGGTGGCTCACGAAATATGGGTCAAGGCTGTCGTCCTTGCTTTCAAAATTGTCGAGATACTGACGGCTCACATATTGTGAGATGAATTGTGCGCTAAATCCTTTGAGACTGAATGAGATCACGCTGTTGCCGATAAATGAGGGAGAGAAAGCGATGGTGGTGCTGCCTTTTTCCACTGCGGTCTGGGAATAGAGGTCGTCCCAAGTTTCGGCATCGTAGTTGCTCACATAGCCCACATAGTTTTTGATGCGGTTACGGCTGATGGAGCCGTTTACGTCCCAGCGGAGCCAATCGGTGATTTTCACACCAGCCTGAATTTCAGCGCCCATACGGTAGCTGTCGGGCACATTCTCAGCCATAGCCTCTCCTATCTCGTTGAGCTTACCATTAAGCACAAGTTGATCCTTGTATTTCATATAGTAGAGATTCACTCCTGCTGTGAAGCGCTCGCTGCTGAAAGTGTAGCCCAGTTCCCAGTCGTAAAGCTTTTCAGCCTTGGGGTGCACGGTGAAGAGGCCGTCGGTGTAGTTGTTACGTGTAGGCTCCTTCTGTGCCACAGAGAATGATACATACACAGTGTTGTGCTTGCTGAAGTCGTAGGTGAGACCCACTTTAGGATTGAAAAAATCAAAATTCTCGTTCACGTTGAGCACCTGCATATGTTCGGGCGATGCCGTCCAGTCCCACTTGTCGTTTTCGCCATTGATTTTGAAATTCACATGGCGGTACTGTAAATCGGCGTAAGCGCGAAGCGATTTCCATAGGGTGTTAGAAGCCTTCCAATACATATTGAAATCTTTCTTCTTGCCCTTGTTGCGGTAGTACTCGTGGTTAGGGTCAAGCGGAAGCAGATAGTTTTCCACCCATATCACATTGCCGTAGTGGTCGTTGGCGTAGCTGTTGAAAGCGCCGCCGAGCACAGTGTTGAGCGCGCCCTTGGCATAAGTGAGCGAGAACACCGCGCCACCGAAGCCACTGTCCACATTTTTAAGGCGCACAAGGCTCGACTTCTTCACCTTGCTGCCGTTCACCTCAAAAGGCTCGAGTTTGTATTCTTTCAGTGTGCGGGCGTTTTTATACTCCTGATAGAAGCCGAAGCCATCGGTGTAGTGCAAGCCAAGATTCCAGTGCCAGTTGGCGCCTATGCCTTGATCCCAAAGCAGCTGATAGTGGGTTTGGCGGTAATTGTCGGTCTGGTCCTTGTAGAAGCCCGTCACCTTGCCGTCGTGCTTAATCTCGCCGTTAGGGTTGTAGGTGCGGTTAGTGGTGAGGTCGTCACGGCTTATACCGTCCCATGCATGGTAAGTGGTCTCCTTGCCGCCGAAAGTGATGAAGCGCACAGAAGTCTGGCCTGCGAAGTAGCCAGCCTGCGCGAAGTAGGAATGTAGCTTACTGCTGGCGCGGTCGCGGTAGCCATCACTGGCGATGTGCGAGATGCGAGCGTCAAAGTTCCAGTGGCCGCCAATCAGTCCGGTTCCCACCTTGAAGGTCTCCTTATTGGTGTTGAACGAGCCGTAGCTGCCCGAGGCTTCAGCGTAAGGACTTACGGAGAAGCGCTGTGTGCGCATATTCACGCTTGCGCCGAAAGCGCCTGCGCCATTCACCGAAGTGCCGGCACCGCGCTGCACCTGAATATCCTGGAGCGAGGAAGCGAAATCAGGGGTGTTCACCCAGAAGATGCTGCTACTCTCGGCATCATTCATAGGAATGTCGTTGCAAGTGATGTTGATGCGGGTGGCGTCAGTGCCACGCACACGGAGCGAAGAGTAGCCCACGCCGGCACCTGCGTCGCTGGTGGTGAGCACCGAAGGTGTGGACGAAATCAGGAATGGAATGTCCTTGCCGTGATTAAGCTCTGCAATTTGTTGCTTACTGATGTTGGTGAAAGCCACAGGTGTTGATTTCGTGGCACGGGTTGCCGTCACCTCCACATTTTGGAGATGCACAACCTTGGCAGTGTCGGCGTCCTGCACAGGAGCGGCAAGAGCGACACAGCTGGCGCTCGCGAGAGCGGCAGTCGTCAAGAATGTTTTTTTCATAATTGTGAATAATAAGTTTTTTGTTCTCTACGCCGGAATTACCCGGATCAGATTCAGTGGGTATGATCTCAGCCCCAAGTGAGGGCACCCCAAACTCATCGAATCAGGCCACAAAGTTAGGCATAACTTGTGAATTACGCAAATGGCGGACCGGCACGCCTCCTCCTCAACAGTCCCGATCCGAGGTGTGAAAGATGTGATGATAATGATTTTTGGGGTTGAGAATAAAAACAAAAATCCAATAATTTCTTAATTTTGTGGAAAATTATGTGATTATGATAAAAGTAAGGCATTTGTTTTATGCCCTGTTGGTGGTGCTGTGCTGCTCATGCGGAGGAACTGGCGCCAAAAGGGTGGAGTCTGCCGAGAAGAAGCAGGCGCAGTTGCTCACCATGGAGCAGTGTGACGGCTATATGAAAGCCACAATCCAAGATCCCTGGAACGAAGGGAAAATCCTTCACACCTATATACTTGTGCCACGCGATTCAGCCATGCCAGGGCACCTGCCAGAAGGCACGGTGGTGCGCACTCCCATCAAAAATGCGCTGGTGTATAGCGAGGTGCACACCAGCCTGATGCGAGAGCTCGGAGCGTTTGCAGCGGTAAAAGGCGTGTGCGATGCCTATTACTACACCGACGCCGAAGTGCTGAAAGGCGTGAAGGCCGGCTCAATAGCCGACTGCGGCAATTCCATGGCGCCCACTATCGAGAAAGTGATAGCCATGAAGCCCGACGCCATTCTGCTCTCGCCTTACCAAGATGCCTCGTATGGCCAAATAGAGAAACTGAACATCCCCATTATTGAATGCGCCGACTATCTTGAGTACACGCCACTCGGACGTGCCGAATGGATGAAATTCTACGGCGCGCTGCTCTGCAAGAGCGCACAAGCCGACAGTCTGTACAGCGCTGTGGCACAGCGTTACCTCGCCATTGCCCAAAAGGCTGAAAAAGCCAAGATAAAGCCTTCTGTCATCACCGAGATGGTGATTAGCGGCATCTGGGCGGTGCCTGGCGGCAACAGCTATATGGCTAAAGTGATTGCCGATGCTGGCGGCGGCTATCCATGGGCTGCCGACAAGAGCACGGGATCGCTGTCGCTCGACTTCAACCAAGTGCTCGCAAAGGCGCAAAACGCCGACTACTGGTTTGTGAAATGGACGGGCATCAGCACCCTTGCCGACCTGCAAAAGCAATACGACCTCAACAAAAGTTTTAAAGCCTTTAAGCAAAAAAAGGTGTGGGCATGCGACACGGAGAAAACGCATTATTTCGTGCGCGAGCCATTCCACCCCGACCTGCTTTTGGGCGAGTTTGCCGCAGTGCTTCACCCCGAACTGTTCCCCGATATCAAACCCGTATTTTATCATCGCTTGAAATAATGAAAAGCTCATCATCTCGTCGGTTTACGGCCACATTAGTCGTGTTGCTGGTGCTGCTGGCGGTCTTAACGGGTGCCTGCCTTATGTTTGGATCAGTCGATATCGACGCGTCGGCAGTGATGGGCATAGTGATGGGGCACGACAGCGACAATGAGGCGTGGAATATCATCGTGCGTGAAACCCGCGCACCCATGATTCTCACAGCGGCTCTGGCTGGCGCTGCGCTGGCCGTGTCCGGGCTGCTGCTCCAAACCACATTCAACAACCCTCTGGCCGGACCGTCGATTTTGGGTGTGAGCACTGGCGCAGGGCTTGGCGTGGCAGTGGTGATGCTGGCTATGGGGGGCTCTGTAGGGAAAATGATGGGCGACGTGGCCATAGGCGGCTATATCGCCACATTGGTGGGCGCATTCATAGGCGCTGGAGCGGTGATGCTCACACTGATTGTGTTTGCCTCGATAGTGAAGAGCGGCACTATGCTGCTCATCATCGGCATGCTGGTGAGCTATTTAGCGTCGAGCGTGGTGCAGTTGCTCAACTCTGTGGCCACCGAGGAGGGCATCCACAGCTATGTGGCGTGGGGGTTTGGTAACTTTTCCGGTGTAACCAATGCTCAAATGCCCTTATATGCCCTGCTGATATGCATAGGGCTGATCGGCTCAGTGATGATGGTGAAGCCGCTCAACGCACTGCTGCTGGGCACTCGTTACGCAGAGAATCTGGGCGTGAACACCCATCGCACCCGAATTGCGCTGTTAGTGGTCACGGGGCTACTTACAGCTGCCGTGACCGCCTACTGCGGCCCTATTGGCTTTTTAGGGCTGGTGGTGCCACACATATCACGGCTCATGCTCTCCACGAGCAACCACAGCCGCCTCATTCCGGTCACAATCCTTGCCGGGGCCGACATTGCCCTCTTCTGCACATTACTGAGCGTGTGTGGCGGCCATGGCGTGATTCCCATCAACGCCATCACGCCCATCATAGGCGTGCCCATTATTCTGTACATCATATTAAACCGTCGTAAAATCAAATATTTCAACTAACCCTCTTTCATTCATGGCTATATTTGAAACACAAAACTTGGCGGTGGGGTTTGCACACGGTAAGCACACCACCACCCTACTCCGTGGCTTGAACCTGAAGCTGGAAAATGGGCAACTGGTGGCTTTGCTCGGCCAGAACGGAGCTGGAAAATCCACGCTGATTCGCGCACTCACTTTCGCCACAAAGCCCATTGAGGGGAAAATACTGCTCCACGGTGTGGACTTTTCCACCATCACCAAGGCAGAGCGCGCCCGTCTGCTGGGACTGGTATCGACGGATCGCATTCAGGCTGGTGCTCTCACAGTGAACGAACTGGTGGGACTTGGGCGCCAGCCCTACACAGGCTTCTTGGGGCGGCTCAACGCCGATGACCGTGCCATCGTGGCAGATGCAATCGGCAGTGTGGGCATGAGCCATAAGGCCGACAGATTTGTGGCTAATTTAAGCGACGGCGAGCGCCAGAAAGTGATGATAGCGCGCGCACTGGCGCAGCACACGCCCATCATTGTGCTCGACGAGCCCACGGCTTTTCTCGATGCGGCGAGCCGAATCGAAACAATGCAGCTCCTCGCCAAGTTGGCGCACGAGCAGCACAAAGCCATATTGCTATCCACCCACGACATTTCACGCTCGCTGATGCTCACCGACCAGTTGTGGGTCATCACCCGCGACCGCAAAGTGATCACAGGCCCTACAGCCGAAATGGTCAAGAACAACGAGGCCATGAACCAAGTGTTCGCCAGCACATCTGTCACTTTCAACCCTGCTCACTGCGACTATGAAATGACACAGCGGCATAACGAACGACTGTGAGCCACAATGCGCCGTGTGATGGGCTTGATCTTAGAGCGGCGCACCACTTTTCCGCTCTATGCCGAGCAGCGTCTTTTTTGCCTCCAGCCCACCCGCGAACCCCGTCAGCGAGTGGTCCGCTCCAATCACACGATGGCATGGAATGAAGATGCTGATGCCATTGGCTCCAACGGCTTGCGCCACAGCTCTTACGCCCTTCAGATTGTCAACCCTTAAAGCGATGTCTTTATAGGCCACAGTGGTCCCATAAGGGATTTCAAGCAGCGCATTCCACACTCGCTTCTGAAAGTCTGTGCCCACGGTGCGCAGCGCAATGTCGAACACCTTACGCTCTCCGGCAAAATAATCATCAAGTTGCGCCATGGCCAGTTTCAGCACACTTGAGCCCTTTTCTTCAAATTCGGCATTCAACAAACGCCCTAACCTACGCATGTTGCGTTCGGCGCATGGCTTTTCATTCCAGTCGCATAGGCACAGCTCATCGCCCACCGATGCCAAAACAATTTCGCCACAAGGCGACTCATAATGCTGCACACACACAAGTTGCTTTTCCATTTCGTTTATGATTTTTTGATTTGCTGTATATCAGGCAAAAATCCTGCTATCACGCCCAGCAATGGCAGGAACGCACTCACCTTAAAGATAAACTCAATGCTGGTGCGGTCGGCAAGCCAGCCGAAAAACGCCGAGCCAAGTCCCCCAAGTCCAAACATCAGCCCGAAGAAAACGCCGGCTATCAGCCCCACCTTGTCGGGCATCAAGTCGGTGGCATAGACCACGATTGAGGAAAATGCCGAGGCTATGATTAAGCCTGAAAGGAAGGAGCACACAAGAGTAGGGACAAACCCCACAAACGGCATGGCTATGGCAAACGGCGCAGATCCGAGAATAGAGAACCATATCACATATTTACGCCCGAATCGGTCGCCCAAAAGTCCTCCAGCCACTGTGCCGATGGCAAAAGCGGCAAGAAACACAAATAGGCAAAGCTGGGACACCTGCACCGACACCCCAAACTTTTCGATGATAAAGAAGGTGAAATAGCTGGTGATACAGGAAGTGTAAAAATATTTGGAAAACACCAGCAATATCAGAATGACCAATGCCCCGTATTTGGATCTGCGTGATATATTGTGGTTGAGCAGTGGCTGACGCTGAGGGTGATTTTCCACATAGGCCAGCCGCTCCTTATACCAAGCACCAAGCCTGACCATAATCAAGGCAGCCGCCAGGGCCGCCAAGGCAAGCCATGAGATGGCGTGCTGGCCAAAAGGCAGAATGATGGCGGCAGCCAAAAGCGGACCCACAGCCGAGCCCCCATTCCCGCCCACCTGAAAAATGGACTGCGCCAGGCTCTTCTTGCCACCGGATGCCAGCTGCGCCACCCTTGACGCTGTGGGGTGAAAAACCGACGATCCCAGTCCCACCACACTCACTGCCAGCAGAATCAGCCCGTAGCTTTCGGCAAACGCCAGCAGTAGCAACCCCGCCAGCGTAAAGCACATTCCCACCGACAGCGCGTAAGGGCGTGGATGCTTATCGGCATACAGCCCGGTGAACGGTTGCAGAATCGACGAGGTGAGCTGAAACACCAGGGTAATGACGCCAATCTGTGCGAAAGTGAAGCCGAATTTATCCTTCACCATCGGGTAGATGGATGGCACCACCGACTGTATCATGTCGTTCAGAAAATGCGAAATGCTGCATATAATCAGCATCGAATACACAGTGCCTTCCACCATGGTGGGATGCCCCTTGATTTTTCCACTTATCGATTTAATGTTCATTTAATCCTCCATTCCAGAATTTGCTGCCCCGCACACATTGGCACAAGCACGCTTTTAAAAAAGCCTTAACAGCTCTTCTTAATGCAAAATTAGTATAATATTTCCACATAGCGGCGCAAAGTATTCGTGCTTTATCGAATAGATTTGAGCGAAAATTTGTAAATTCGCAATTTAATATGGGCGAAGCCCACATATATATCGTAAAAATTTAAATTTCAAACATCAACGAGACAATCTGATATGCAAACAGTGAAAGTGAAAATAGTGAACAAAAGCCCTAATGAGCTACCCGCCTACGGCACACCTCAAAGCGCAGGAATGGATCTTCGCGCATGGCTTGACGAGCCTGCGACGCTACAACCTCTGGAGCGCAAGTTGATACCCACTGGGGTGTCTATCGCATTGCCAGAGGGATTTGAGTGCCAACTGCGCCCTCGCAGCGGCTTGGCACTAAAGCGTGGGCTCACCCTGCTCAACACCCCAGGCACCATCGACGCCGACTACCGTGGCGACATTGGCGTGATAATGGTGAACCTCAGCAGCGAGGCACAGACTATCGAGAACGGCGAGCGCATTTGTCAAATGGTGATTGCACGCCACGAGACCGTGACCTGGGAAGCGGTGTCGGTACTCGATGAGACGGAGCGCGGCGCCGGTGGATTCGGACACACTGGCACAAAATAACGCTCACGCATCAATGCACTACTAAAACAAAATCCGACAGACAAAATTAGCTAAATGACAAAACTCCGACACACACACCTGCTCTGCTTGGCCATGCTACTGTTGCTCACCGTGGCGTTGCCCCTTGCCGGCGCCATGAAGGCATCCAGCAAGAAAACGGTGCAGGAAACCAATCGGGCAAAAGCGGCTTACGCCCTATTAGAGGCGGAGCGGCAGCGTAATATGGGCAGAGACGACGCATTTCATCATCTCATTAAATATGCCCATTCCCTCGACCCGGAAAATTCAGCCATATCTTTCTATTTGGGCTACAGCCGATTGATGAAAAACGACATGGCACCCACCGACAGTTCTTTTATGAAGTCGCTCCGGTTAATGCGCAAATATGTGGACGCACACCCGGAAGACAAATACGAGGCTTCGTTCTACGCCAATGCCAACATGGTGGGCAACCAAATGCAAGAGGCGCTTCGTGTGCTTAAAATTCAGGCGGTGCGCAATCCGCACAGCGCGGAGGTGTGGCTCGACATTGCCGATGCCTATGCGCGCGCTGCCGACTACCGAAATGCCATTGCCGCCTACGACAGTGTACAGCTCTGGCAGGGGCACTCGGTACAGCTGTCGATAAAGAAGGTGCGGGCCTACCAGGCGCTCAACGACACTTTAGGTGCCATTGCCGAAACGCGGTCGCTCTTGGCCACAGCTCCCAAAAATGTGGACTACAATCTGGCTATGGGCAATATGATGCTGATGTTTGGCGAGCGCGACAGCGCACTTGTGTATCTTGATAAAGCACAGCAATACGATCCGGAAAATGGCTCTACCTACTTGGCGAAGGCTCAGTATTACAATGCCATAGGCGATACGGTGAATTACGACAAGCAGACCTACCAGGCACTCGTGTCGAAAGACCTGGATGTGGAGAGCAAGGTGGAGGTGCTGGCCGACTATGCGCGCCATCTGCTTGCCGAGAAAGACTCGTCGGCACGAACCGAAAACCTCTTCAAGGTGCTAATCGAGCAGCATCCCTCCGAGCCCAAGATTCGCACCCTATTCAGCGAGTATCTTGCCGCAAAAGACGACATGAAGGGAGCGGCTGAGCAGATGGACTATGCCGTGAACCTCGACCCTTCCGACACACAGGCGTGGAACCGTCTGCTCGTGCTCGACATTATCTCCGAAAACTACAAGGCCGCCATCGCTGCTGGCGACCGCGCTATTGAACTGAATCCCAAAAACATTGAGCTATATGGCTATATCGCTCCCGCCTATTACAACATCAAGCAATACGACAAGGCCATGGAAGTGTATGTAAAAGCACTCGCGGCTGTGGACAGCTCCGACGTAAAGCATAGAGCCATGTTTTTAGGCGGCATGGGCGATGTGAAATGCGCCCAGGGCGACACTATCGGCGCTTTCGCACTCTACGACAAAGCCCTCGAGGTGAACCCTAATGATGCTGGCATTCTGAATAACTATGCCTATTTTCTCACACTATGTAACCGCCACCTCGACAAGGCGGAGCGAATGAGTGCCCAAACCATTCAGGCCGAGCCGCAAAACGCCACCTTCCTCGACACCTACGCATGGGTGTTCTATAAGCGCAAAGAGTACACCATGGCGCAGCTATACATTGAGATGGCCATCAACAACGAGCAGCACCCCTCTGCCGACCTCTACGACCACTACGGCGACATTCTGCTGGCGGTGGGCGACAAGGAGAAGGCACTGCAACAGTGGAAAAAGGCCCTTGAACTGGACGCAGGAAACAAGGCATTGCTCGAAAAAATAGAGAAGCTGACCAATGAGCTTCATTCTGCCGACACCGACACACAAGGGAATCCGAGCAGCACAGAAAAGTAAAAAAAAAACAACAAGAACAAATAAAATTATTTGAGACACAAGGAAAAATGAAAGTTGTAAAATATTTTTTGCCAATGATGGCCTTCGTGGGAATGATGGCCTCATGTGGCTCACAAAAGGCAGCAATGGCCGCAGGAGGCAGCGTCAGCACCCCTGCCGCCAGTGCCACCAGCCAATCACAGGCACAATCTCAGCCCACAGTGAAATCGACAAAAAAAACCGCCGCAGCAGCAGCCACCGCCCAGTCGGCATCGCAAACGAGCCACATCACCAAAATAGCCAATTCTTTTGGAGCATGGACTACACTGAAAGCCGGCGGCAGCATTACGCTGGGCGGCTCAAAGACGCTATCGTCGTCGATGCAGGTGAGAATGGAGCGCGGGCGCAGCATCTACATATCCATCCGCCCTATGGGCATCATGGAGGTGGGACGGCTTGTGGTCACGGGCGACACGCTGCTGATTATCGACAAGCTGCACAAGCGCTATATTCTGGAAAACACGAAGCTGCTTACGGCTAACATACCTGTGGACGTGAGCACGCTTCAAGACATTTTTTTAGGGCGCGCCTTTATTTTAGGGAAAGGCACATTCAATAGTGGCATGGCAGCGCTGGTCACGCTCACCAATGTGGACGGCTCATACATGATTCGCCCGAAAGACCAGTACAAAGGCTTTGAATACGACTTCAAATTCGACAAAAGCTACCACATCAAGTCGCTGGAGGTGATGCCTGTGGTGAGCGACACCAAGGTGGCCACCTACTCGGTGGACTATTCCGATGTGAAGACTTCGCTTGCCGGAAGCATAGCCACAAAGGTGAAGGTGGCCACCAAGATTGGCAAGTCGCCCATGTCGCTGGCTTTCGACTACAGCGGCTACACCTGGAACGACGAGGTGGTAATCGACACAAAGATTCCATCAAGCTACACGCGGATTTCGGGCGGCAGCCTGCTCAATTTACTGTCGGCACAATAAGCAATGATAGAAATCAAGACATATACTCCCGCCCAAGAAGCCGTGTGGAATGAGTTTGTGGCATCATGCACCACAGCCACATTCCTCCATAAGCGCAGCTATATGGACTACCACAGCCACCGCTTTACCGACCATTCTCTGATGGCGTATGCCGATGGGCGGCTGCTGGCGGTGATGCCGGCGAATGTGGCGAATGGCACGCTATACAGCCACCAGGGGCTCACCTACGGTGGCTGGCTTCACCAGCTCAAGCACTTCGACGCCACCGTGATGATGGACGTGATGCAAAATGCCCTCGTCTTCCTGAAGAATGAAGGCCTTGAGGAAGTGATATATAAGCCTGTGCCCCACATCTATCACCGCTATCCGTCGGAAGAAGACTTGTATGCGCTCTTCCGCGCCGGAGCCATTCTCACCGAAAGCAACATCTCCACAGCCGTGCAGCTTTCCAACCCTTTGGCTTTCGACAGAGGCAACAAGCGCAGCGTGAACGTGGCCATTAAAGCCAATGTGCAAGTGGCGGAGAGCACCGACTGGAATGGCTTCTGGCACGTGCTGGAAGAGGTGCTGGCACAAAGGCACGCCACAAAACCGGTGCACTCCGTTGAGGAAATAAAATTACTCCACAGCCGTTTCCCAGAGCAAATCAAGCTCTACACCGCCTCTATCCACCAGCGCATAGTGGCAGGCGTAGTGATGTTCTACACCCACACCGTGGCACACAGCCAGTACATAGCTTCAAATGCCGAAGGGCGCGACGCCAAGGCGCTGGCACTACTGTTTCGGCATCTTATCGACCAAGCCAAAGCTAATGGATACGCCTACTTTGACTTCGGCATATCCAATGAGGATCATGGCCGATGGCTCAACGAGGGGCTGGTGCAGCAAAAGTCGCGGCTTGGCGGCAGAGGCATCGTGTATAACACCTATAAGATAACGCTTTAATCCCCCAGATCGCAAACACTTTTTCCTTTTTTGATATTTCTATAGAGTATGGCAAGCCGCAATTCAATCTCCCGCATGGCAATGAAGGCGATGGGCATCTTTGGAGGTGTCCAGATGGTGGGCATTCTGTGCTCTATCGTGCGCACCAAGCTCGTGGCGCTGTGGATAGGGCCTGTGGGAGTGGGGCTGTTCAGCCTGTTCAACCAGGCGCTCGACATGATCAGCACCGCCACAAATTTGGGCATACGCCAAAGCAGTGTGCGCGACATATCACAAGCCACAGAGCACACCGATGGAAAGGAAATGCATATTTCGCGTGTCATCACCGCAGTACGGCGCTGGTCGTGGTGGCTGGGGCTGGCTGGCGCTGTCATCACCATTGCGCTCGCACCAGTGCTGAGCAGCTTCACCTTTGGCGACACGAACCATATCTGGGGCTTTGTGGCGCTGTCGGTGGCATTGCTTTTCATGGCGCTCACTGGTGGCGAGCAAGCCGTGCTTCAAGGGCTGTCGAAGCTCAAGCGCCTTGCTGGCGCCACGATGTGGGGCACCGTGTTTGGCCTGGTGCTGTCGGTGCCAATGTTCTACTACCTTGGCGAGAACAGCGTGGTGCCGTCGATAATCGCCTATGCGGCAGGGTGTCTGCTGTTTGCCTGGGTGTTTCGCGACAAGGACTATCCAAAAGCGCAACTTTCGCCTCGCCGCACCTTCTACATTGGCAAGGCGTTTGTGAAATTAGGCATCTACATGACGTTGGGGTTGTTCGTCAGCACGCTCATGAACTACGTGTTCAACGCCTGGCTCAACAATGTGGCAGGTACAGCCGAGGTGGGCTATTACCAGGCCGGCTACACGCTCGTCAATAAATACACGGGGCTGGTACTCACCGCCCTTGGAATGGAATACTACCCACGCTTGGCACGGGTGGCAGAGAGCCGCCTGCGCCTCACGGCATTCGTGTCGCAGGAAGTGACTGTGACCATGCTGGTGATGGCGCCAATAGTGGCAGTGTTCATTCTCTTGCGCGGCGCAATCGTATGGACACTTTATGCTCCAGGCTTTGAGGTGATCCTGCCATTTGTAGCATGGGGCATGATTGGCACCGTGTGGCGCGCCCTGTCGTGGTGCATGTCGTTTGTAATCCTTGCCAAAGGCGATGGAAAAATGTTTCTCGCCACCGAAGTTGCGAGCGACCTTATCGGCTTCGGGCTGAATGTGGTGTGCTACCATCTATGGGGACTCACAGGGCTGGGTATCTCGTTCATGGTGTGGTATGTCATCTACACCGCCATGATATATGCGGTGTATAGTTGGCACTACGGCCTAAGCCTCACGCTCACAGGCATAGCCACCACACTGCTGGCTCTGTGCGGCGCCTCGGCTGTGATGCTCGCCATGCACTATGGGCTAACGGGCGTTGCTATCGCGCTCACAGCAGGGATAACGATAGCGAGTGCACTGATGATAAAGCGCCAGTGGAAGCGGTAAGCCCCTCATAATTAGTGGACCGCCTATATAAGTGAACGTCAGAAATTCATAATCAGGAAGCGTAAATGCAAAAGGTTAATAAAGCAGAAAATAATTCATTAAATTTTTTTCTGTGAAAAATAGTTGCTACCTTTGCATCAGTATTAATAATGAATGTCTATATGTGGCGAAGGGTCTCATCAAAAATGAGATTCTTTCGTTTCTTTTACTAACTATTTTATAAGAAAATTTTACCATGGCTATCAGCTACATGACCCAAGAAGGGTACGACAAAAAAATGCAGGAACTCAAACATCTTGAAAGTGTTGAGCGCCCTGATGTCGTGCGTGCCATTCAAGAGGCCCGCGAAAAAGGCGACCTCTCGGAAAATGCCGAATACGACGCCGCTAAAGAGCGCCAAGGCATGCTTGAGGCTAAAATTGCCGAGCTCAAAGCTCTCGTGGCTACCGCACGCATCATCGACCAGTCTAAACTCCAAACAGAGGAGGTGGCTCTGATGAACAAAGTGACTATCAAGAACCTTAAGAACAATGCTTCAATGACCTACACCATTGTGAGCGAAACTGAAGCAAATCTGAAGGAAGGCAAAATATCTATCACCACCCCTATCGCCAAAGGGCTTCTCGGCCACAAGGTGGGCGACATCGTGGAAGTGCAGGCTCCCGTAGGGAAAATGCAATTCGAGATTGTGAAAATCGGGGTGTGATTTTTTTAAAAAATAGCAACAACACGCTGTAAAACACAGTGATAAATCATTTTAGTGATGGCTTCAATTTTTAGCAAAATAGTGGCTGGCGAAATTCCAAGCTACAAATGTGCCGAAGACGAGAACTACTATGCGTTTCTCGACATCAACCCTGTGAACGCGGGCCACACACTCGTCATCCCAAAGCACGAGGTGAACTATATTTTCAACCTTGAAAGCGATGAGTACACCGGCCTGTGGCAATTCGCGAAAAAAGTGGCCAAGGCGCTCAAAGCCGCCGTGCCATGCGAGCGCATTGGCGTGGCTGTGCTGGGACTGGAAGTGCCACACTGCCACATTCACCTTATCCCAATCAACTCTGAGGCCGACATGAATTTCAAGAACAAGAAAGACGTGCCTGCCCAGCAGATGGCTGCCATTGCAGAAAAGGTGCTGGCCGAATTCAAAAAACTTTAGAACATTCATGTTCTCTGAATAGAGAATCATTTTTTCACACACAAGAGCGCAGCCTGTAACCGAGAAAGCTCGGTTGAGGCTGCGTTTTTTTTGAATATCACCCCCCAATACGCCCGATAGAGAGCCATATCCACATTCAGAAAAGAAAGCAAGAAAGAGAAGAAATGAGCCGACTGTTTTACGCCCTTATCATTGTAGCCGTCACCGCACTGCCGTGTGTGGCTCTGCCGCCCGACAGCGCAACCGTGACGCCAGCACTGGCTGACAATCTCCTTCCCACCCCTCCTGCTCAAAAACGCTCATACTGGGACCACGGCTTCGGAAAATTCCTCGTTAAAATCGACAGGTTTCTTGAAGAGGGCCAACTATCGGGCATCGACACCGCCTACCAGACCATACCCCGGCTCAACCGCCAAGTGTATTTAGGCGCATACGGCTACTGGCAGAACTACAGCAACCACATCCCCTTCTATTTCCCCAAGTCGTTCGACGAGCAAATCCCCGGGCTGAACTCTGGCTCCTATTACAAAATCAACGCACACACCCACCAGCTTGAAATGGAACTGGGAATCGACTGGAAAGGACTTGCCATTGAGATTCCCATACCCATACGCAACCGCTACAGCGCCAGCTATGGACTCGCCAAAAACGGGTCGATGTGGGGATTCCGGCTACGATACAAGAGCATCAACTCCATATCGGGCGTGAAACGCTTTGGAATGCGCGACGCAGTGGAGCAGTACATCAAAAACAACCCCGACGATGAACTGTTCGCAAAAGTGGCCAACTTTGTGGAAGACGAGCGAATAGAATCGGGCAAACACCACATCAACATCTTCTTTGCCGAAGGCTACTACGTGTTCAACTACCGCAAGTTCTCCCTGTCGGCAGGCCTCTTTGCCGACATGGTGCAGAAGCGCAGCGCCGGAAGCCTAATGGTGTATGCCAACTATTACCAAAGCCGCTATGCGGTTAAAGACATGCTCCTGGCAAATTTAGACGTGTACCGCACACAGCAAGCATCGGTAGGGCTCGGCTACGGCTACAACTACTCACTGCTCGGAGGCCGGCTCCTGTTTCACGTGTCGGCAGTGCCCATGTTCTCCCTCTATTCACACCTGATGCACCGCGCAAAATACGACAACGCAGAAGACGAAAAGCTGTTCAACGACATGTATGGCGACGAGCCCAAATTCTACGACCCGTCCGACAAAGGTAAGTCGGATTTCCGCGTCAATGCCTTCGCCCGGTTTGCCGCCAACTACAGCCTCGGACGCTACGTGCTGTCGCTGCTCATCAACTACCGCTACTACGGCTACAGCAACGACCATCAGCTCCACATCAACAACCAAGAGGCCGACGCCCAGTTCAACATAGGCTACCGCTTCTAAAATCCCCCTATATTCACACCGCCTATTATTATGAAATTATAGACGTCTTTATTATATTTAGACATATATAAACCAAGTCCGTATTAATTAGTATTGCATTCTCAATACACCATTCTTGTAGCTCTAAAACATACTTTTTAATTGGAACACAGACCTGAGAGTTCTTTATCGTTCAATCTTTACGCAGATCACAATCTCGGACATACCAGCTATTGTGAATGTTTGCGTTCCCCCTGTTGTGGATAACTTAAATGATAACCTTCATCGTGCCATCACTCCTTTTCTGGTCACGTCTGACCCTTGTGATAAATTTCGCCATAATTATTTAATTTCTTTTCCCCCTAACATTCGCCAAACATTCGCCAAACATTATAAGCAAAAAGTGATGTTTTTTGCGATATTATGGCTTAAAAAACGAAAAAATAAGTTAGGATATTTACTAATCTAAACACCCTAACTTATTAATTTTCAGTATTTTATCTTTTGTGATTCGGCTGGGACTCAAACCCAGGACCCACAGCTTAGAAGGCTGTTGCTCTATTCAGCTGAGCTACCGAACCAGATTCTTCTTGGCTTGATGCACAAGAACTTTCTTTTGCGCAGTTACGGGTAATCACCCCCGATACTTTTGCAAGTGCAAAGTTAATAACTTTTTCATTCCCCACCAAAAAAATTCCCCACTTCACGCCCAAAAAGCCGCCTATCTGCGATTTTTTCAAATTTCTTTACTACGCCGCCGGCCGTTCAAGAACTCCCGATAAAAATATTGGCAGTTAGCCTCTTTGTTGTCACACCCCCACACCCGATACGGGCGTTTGTTCTTAGCCACACCACTATACTTCACCACTCGGTGCCCTACACCACACAGCGGACAGGGATCGGTGTTCAATTCCACGGAGGAGTCAATTTCTGTAATAAAGGGCGACGGCGTGTGGACATCATATAAGACTACAGTATGCACCTTGGCTCTGGTTAAGCCCACATAAAACACCCGTCTTTCTTCAGCATACTCATAATGCTCCTGCCGGCTCAGCACATAGTCAAGCACTGGGTCGTCAGACACCAGTGAGGGAAAACCGTAAAGTCCGCTATTGCAATTCAGTATGAACACATAATCGGCCTCCAGTCCCTTTGAGCCATGTATCGTCATGAACTTAACTCTCTTATTGGCTATCTTCAGTGTCAAAGCATCTGAATTTGGATCATGCGCCATGGTAAAACGCGGACACGCCAATGCCTTAACGTCGTAAGAATATCTTGAAATGACATAAATGGTCTTGCCCTCTGGCACACGCGACACCATCCTCTCCACAAGCGACTGCAATTCGCCCGTATCCTTGTAACCCACGCAGCTGACTTTTGTGGCAGCCTTGCTTCCTGGCATAGGCCGCACCGACTTCTTTTTCTGCATTGGATTACGCTGGATAAACTCTGACGACTCTGTCACAAGAGGGTTGCCGAATCGATACGTGGTTTCAATCTTACATTCATCAGTGAAGCCAAAATAGCGGGGAAAGTCGGCGAACAGCGACAAGTCACTCCCGGAGAATCGGTATATCGACTGCCAGTCGTCGCCCACACAATACAATTTTGTGCGAGGAATCTCCGTCATCAATGACTTCAAGAACCTGTATCTGTCGATGGATATGTCTTGAAACTCGTCAATCAATATATAGTCATATTTATGATGCCATTTCCCCTGTTCACAGCACTTTGTGGCACGCACAATAACATCTGTAAAATCCATCTCCTCCCTTTCATTGAGAGCCTTTTGATAGCTGTTCCAAAGCGGACGCATCAAATGCTCTATCACAAACACATCTCGAGTTGAGCCCGCATTTTCAGCTTGGCGCTTCACGTCGTCTATCGACTTGTCGTTTGCCTTTACCAAATTCACAAACGCCTGAGTCATCTGCAGCAAAGCATTCTCCACATTTTTGCTTCTGCTGATAATTTTATCGAGCAGTTCGTCTGACGACATTTCTTTAATAGCCACCCCTTCATCAGCAAGCAGCCTCCGTAGCGTCTCTCGAATTGTGCCATCATGGAAATTGGCACTGGTGGTATAGACCATCTTCGTCCCATACCGCTTGTGGAGTTCCTTTTTCCATTGGATACTTTCATGATAACGCTCATTGGCCCGGCTCCACCCATCTGCTTGCCCACTGCCAAACCACAGAGGCACACGCCCCTGCCGGTCAACAGCGAAATGCTCTAAATACAATCGCCGCACCTTGCCTTCCCTGTCCGTATAAAATATGGTGAAGTCAGGCTTATATTGGCGGTAGTTCTCCGTAAGTGTAGAATGTTCATACGGTTCTTCATACAAAAAGCTCACGCCAAGCTCAGTGAGATAGCTGCAAATCTTTTTCTCCTCCTCGCTTTTAGTGGATATGAGCCGATTATTTTTATCGGTGTATAGTGCCACAACACCAAATTTTTTCCTGTCGCGATAATAATCAAAAGAATTAGTGTATTCATGCTCACTTTTTACCATCGACTTGTAGTCGGTAAGATAATTCAGAACTGCCGTTTTGAAGGCAATATCCTTCAATTGATTATAAAAAACTGTCATAAACAGACTTTCGTCAGCAATTGATGGCTTCTTATTCTCTACACTCGCCACAATTGTGAGTGCCAATTTGTGAAATGTCTGGCACGACAGCCCCGTTCCCATCAACCTTGAAGTCAGCTCGTCTGAGGCTTTCCGCGTGTAGGTGATCGTCAAAATTCTGGACGGCTGTATTTTTCTTTTCTGCACAAGATACAGCAGCTTTCCCACCATGGTAGAGGTCTTGCCACTTCCTGCGCTACTGACCACCAAACAATTATCTTCTAAATCCACAATCGACTTTCTCTGCTGTAAATCGAGAGGATACTTGAACAGCGTGTTGAAAAAAGACTGATTTTCGTCTAATTCTTTTTTTTCAAAATCAGCGTTATGCAAAGTTCTGACAGCGTCAAGACTACTCAGTTTCTTGAAAAGGCACACCACTTCCTCACCCAGCCCCTCAAGAGAGTTGTTTTCGCTTAGGAAAGCCATCTCTTTTAAGAGGCTTCTGTTCTCTTCAAGAAATTTCTGCATTTCCGCATAGGTAAAAAAATGGTCGTTGTCAAGTAGGCCTTTCTCCAGGAAGGCATAGCTCCGACTATAATTTTGTAACACAGCGGCGGTAGCTTCACTAATCCTTTCTTGCAGCCGCAAATATTCGCTTTCTTCCTGCAAAGCCTTTCTCCTTCTCTCACGCACAATGAAAAACACTGATAGCGTAAAAGCAGCGAAAGCAAATATTGATATGAATACAGCTAATTCCATCATTCTATATATGCAGATGGGCACAAGCAATTAATCAAATAAGAATAAGGAAAGGCAAGTGGGTGGCATTAGCGGCGGTAGTAGCTCTTGGGGAGGGGGCGCATATTGTAGCGTGAGGCCATGGTCTCGCCATAGGCTCCTGCCGAACGGATGGCGAAGATGTCGCCACGCTTCGACACGGGCAGCTTCTCGTCGCGGGCGAACACATCGCTCGACTCACAGATGGGGCCTACCACGTCGTAAACGTCGCTGGCAGTGTCGCTCGACGATATGTTCTGAATCACATGGTGCGCCTCGTAGAGCGCAGGGCGAATCAAGTCGGTCATACCGGCATCGAGTATCACGAATTTCTTGTTGCGGTTTTCTTTCACAAACACCACACGGGCTATCAGTGAGCCACATTGCGCCA
Organism: Porphyromonadaceae bacterium UBA7572; assembly: GCA_002476625.1. Classification (GTDB taxonomy): domain Bacteria; phylum Bacteroidota; class Bacteroidia; order Bacteroidales; family Muribaculaceae; genus Sodaliphilus. The sequence continues at coordinate 51,848 of DLLC01000064.1, forward strand.
CTATCGACCGGCCCAGTTCAAAGTGCAGCTCCTGCCCTTTGCGGAGTTTCAAACGGCGCTTAAAGGTATCGAAAAAGTGCTCAAAGTCAGGGATGGCGTTCACATCGGGCTTCTGGTAGTCGATGCCCAGGCCTCCACCCACATTAATCATCTCAAAATGTATGTCGTGTCGGTCGAAATAGTCGAGCAAGCCATTCACACTGTCGCAAAGCATACGGTAGGGCTTCATGTCGGTAATCTGCGACCCCACATGGAAGTGAAGTCCACGCAGGTGTATGTTAGGCAGCGACTGCGCCTTGCTCACAGCAGTGGAAAGCATCTCTATGTTGATGCCAAACTTATCTTCCGCAGTGCCAGTGGTGATGTAGCGGTGGGTGTGGGCATCAATATCAGGGTTCACACGAATGGATATGTTGGCCACTTTACCTTTTTTGCCAGCCAGCTCGTTGATCACCTCGAGTTCTGGCACCGACTCCACATTAAAGCTGTAAATGTCGTTGTCAAGTCCAAGGTTGATTTCTGGGTCGGTTTTTCCCACGCCCGAATACACCATGGCATCGGCGCTGAAGCCTGCAGCGAGGGCGGCCTGAATTTCACCACCACTCACGAGGTCCACGCCAAATCCTTTTTTGGCTATTTCCTCCAAAATAGTTTTGTTGCCATTCGCCTTCACGGCATAGTGCACCTTAAACGGGAAGCCCTTAATCTGACGGCTGATTTCATCGAGCGTCTTGTTGAGCAAATTCAAATCGTAGTAATAAAACGGAGTGGGCGTGTCCTGAAATTTCTGTAATGGAAAACGATACATATCTAATCTTCTTATTTACGACTTATAACAACTAAATTACGAATTATAATATCAAAATTATTGGGCGGACGCGCGACATATTGCGTTCCTAATACGATGCTCCCTCTAACTTCTAATCTCTAATTTCTAATCTCTATCCTCTAATCACATGTGCTTATTATACTGCGCCTTGGTTTTGCCATGACGGCTTTCAAGGTCGGCCACCACATCCTCTATCCGTAGCCCTTGCGACGAGAGAAGCACCACAAGGTGATAGAGCATGTCGCTCGCCTCGTATATTAAGCGGCCAGGGGTGCCGTTGGCGGCTTCAAGGGCTGTTTCAAGCGCCTCCTCCCCCACTTTCTGCGCCATGCGGTTCACACCTGCCTTAAAAAGCGAGGTAGTGTAGCTACCCTCCGGCATCTGCTCACGTCGGCGGTCGATAAAGTCCTGCAGATAGCTCAGGAATCCTATGCCATAGCTGTTGTCGTCGTTGAAGCAAGTGGCTGTGCCAGTATGGCACACTGGGCCATTTGGCACTGCATGCACCAGCACGGTGTCGCTGTCGCAGTCCACTTCCATGCTCACCAAGTCGAGGACGTGCCCACTTTCCTCACCCTTGGTCCAGAGCTTGCCACGTGTGCGGCTCCAGAAAGTCACTTTTTTCGTTTCAAGCGTCTTGTCGAGGGCCTCTTGATTCATAAAGCCCACCATCAGCACATTCTTAGTGTGTGCGTCCTGCACCACCGCTGGTATCAATCCACCCAGCTTGTCAAAATCAATATTCATTCAGAGTCCTTTATATTGTTCGTACGTTAATACTCTCATTCTTCAAATACTGCTTAAGCTCGCTTATGCCAATCTCTCCGAAATGGAAAACGCTCGCCGCCAGAGCCGCGTCGCACTTCCCGATTTCAAAAGCGTCCTTAAAATGGCTCATGGCACCGCAGCCACCTGAGGCAATCACTGGAATGCTCAGCGCCTCGTGCAGCTGAAGCAGCGCCTCGTTGGCGAAGCCCTGCTTCACGCCGTCGTGGTTCATGCTGGTGAACAGAATTTCACCCGCGCCACGCTCCTGCGCCTCGTGAGCCCACTCCACCAGATAGCGCTTGGTGGGCTCATGGCCACCTTTCACATAGCACACCCATTCGCCATTGGCCTCCTGGCGCGCATCAATCGCCACCACGCACACCTGACTTCCATACGCTGCCGATATTTCTGAAATCAACTCTGGGCGGCGCAAAGCCGATGAATTCACAGAAATCTTGTCGGCTCCCGCCGCAAGCAAGCGAGCCACATCATCAACCGATCCGATGCCACCGCCCACCGTGAATGGAATGTTCACACGGGCTGCCACACGGCGCACAAGGTCGATAAACGTCTCCCTGCCCTCATACGAAGCCGTGATGTCGAGATACACCAGCTCATCGGCTCCCTCTTCACTGTATCGCTTTCCCAACTCCACAGGGTCGCCGGCATCACGGAAGTTCACAAAGTTCACACCCTTCACGGTGGTACCGTCTTTCACGTCGAGGCATGGGATTATACGCTTTGCTAACATTGCTTGCTAAGATTATATTTTTCAAGCGCCTGCATGGTGATGCGGCCCTCATAGATGGCCTTACCCACGATCACTGCTGGCACTCCCAATTCATTCAAACTCTCCACATCGGCCATTCCGCTCACGCCACCGCTGGCTATGAGCCTCACCTCTGGCAACTCAGCTAAGATTTGCCTATATAGCGCAAGCGACGGCCCTTGCAGCATACCGTCGCAATCGATGTCGGTGCTGATCACCTGCGTCACGCCTCTCTGCATATATTGCCGTATGAAGGGCACTATCTGCTCATCGCTGTCGGAAAGCCAGCCGTTGGTGGAGATTTTGCCGCCGCGGGCATCGGCGCCAAGTATCACCGCATCGCTGCCATATTTCTTCAGCCAGCCCACAAACATATCATGGTCGGTGACGGCAACACTGCCCCCGGTCACCTTCTCCGCGCCGCTCTCAAAAGCTATGCGCACGTCATCGTCAGTCTTCAAGCCTCCGCCGAAGTCGATATGCAGCCCTGTGTGGCCCGCCACGGCCTCGAGTGTGCGATAATTCACAATATGCTTGCTCTTTGCGCCATCAAGGTCCACAAGGTGAAGCTGTGTGCAGCCGGCGTCCTCAAAAGCGCGAGCCACATCAAGCGCACTTTCGTCATATACCTTCTGCGTGCCGTAGTCGCCTTTCGACAGGCGCACGCACTTGCCCCCTATTATGTCGATAGCTGGAATAATGTCGATCATAGTGCCAAGAATTGCTTTAAGATGGTTTCTCCCACGTCACCGCTTTTCTCGGGGTGAAACTGGGTGGCGTAGAAATTGTGGTGGTGGAGTGCCGCACTGAAGGGCGTAATATAGTCGGTGACGGCAACCGTGTCGGCGCACACTGGCGCATAATAGCTGTGCACATAGTACACATACGCATCATTCAGCCTCTCAGCTATCAAGGGATTGGGTTGCGCCACTCGCAGCGTGTTCCACCCCATGTGCGGAATCTTCATGTCTTGACACACGGCATTGGAGAAGCGACGCACTTCCGTGCTGAAGACGCCCATGCACGGTGTATTTCCTTCCTCACTACTGCGGCATAGCAGCTGCATGCCTATGCAGATGCCCAGCACTGGCTGGGTGAGGCTTTTTATCACCTCGTCGATCCTGTGCTCACGCAGATATGCCATAGCCGTGGAGGCCTCCCCCACACCGGGGAAAACCACCTTTTCGGCACGGCGCAAGGCCTCGGCATCATCGGTGATTACAGCCTCCACGCCTATGCGCCTGAGGGCACACTGCACCGAAAACACGTTGCCGGCATTATATTTCACAATCGCAACACTCATGTCTGTTACAAATATATGGCAAAATATGCCGCAAGCGCAAGCACTTCGCACAATTTGCCACAGAAAACTATCAGTTCATAATTTGCAAAGTTACGAGTTTTCCGCCAAACCGCCAACTATAATACACTTTTACCCGTTGGCGGAATTAATTTAGTGCATACTTAATTCTGCCGATGGGTAAGCAGAAATGCACTTATAATAATTAATGTGTGGTTTTATTCTGCGGAATCATCGGTGAAGGCGTTCCAGCCCTGGGCACGGATAGCGATTTCTGCATCGTCGCGTGTAACCATGTAGGCGCCAAGCTCTGGCTTAGTGATGCGGCCTATCAGTTTGGCTGTCTTCATCTTCTGCACCTTCTCGTGATCGGTAAGCGGCACGGTAAAGAGCAGTTCATAATCCTCACCGCCATTCATAGCGGCAGTCACAAGATTCATGTTCAGTTCCTCAGCCATCACCGCCGTCTGGTAGTCGATAGGTATGCGGTCCTCATAAATTCGGCATCCCACACTGCTGTCGTTACAGATGTGCAGCAACTCACTCGACAAGCCATCGCTCACATCCATCATGGCTGTGGGGCGAATGCCCAACTCATCCAACTCGGCAATCACGTCACGCCGAGCCTCAGGCTTGAGCTGGCGTTCGAGTATGTATTCACGTCCAGAGAAATCGGGCTGGAAATCTTTCTGCCCCGCACCAGCCTCACGCTCACGCTCCAGAAGCTGCAAGCCCATGTAAGCGGCGCCAAGGTCGCCACTCACACACACAAGGTCGGTGTCTTTTGCGCCACTGCGATACACTATCTTGCCTTCCTCAGCCTCACCAATACAAGTGATGGAAATAATAAGCCCCGTCACCGAGGCAGAAGTATCGCCCCCCACAAGGTCCACGCCATATTGCTCGCATGCCAGGCGAATGCCCGCATACAGCTCGCTGATATGCTCTATCGTGAACCGCTTCGAAATCCCCAGCGACACGGTGATTTGCTTAGGCTGGCCATTCATGGCGTACACATCGCTGAAATTCACCACTGCGGCCTTGTAGCCAAGATGGCGAAGCGGTGTGTAAGTGAGGTCGAAATGTATGCCCTCAAGCAGCACATCGGTGGTGACAAGTGTACGCAAATTAGCGTTGGAGCTGTAATTCAGCACAGCGCAGTCATCGCCCACACCCTTCTGTGTGCTGCTGTTCTTTATCTGAAAATCCTTGGTGAGCCGCTCTATCAGCCCAAACTCACCAAGAGTTGAAATTTCTGTTTCACTCATTCTCTTCTAATTTCTAACTTCTAATTTCTAACTTCTAACCAATCACAATTCCTGGAACTGATTGATGATTTCCTCCATCACCATCGACATCACAGGCTCAGCCTTGGCGGCGGCTTCCTGCACCTCCTCATGGCTCACTTTCACCACCTCTATGCCTTCGCCGCCAAGGTCGGTGATAACCGACATGCCGAACACCTCCATGCCCATATGGCGTGCCACAATCACTTCAGGCACAGTGCTCATGCCCACCGCGTCGCCTCCCAGCCGGGAGAAGTAACGGTATTCGGCAGGGGTTTCAAAGGTTGGGCCCTGTGTGCCCACATACACGCCTTCCACCAGCCGAATATGCTTTTCGGCAGCTATTTCCTTAGCCTTTTGTATGAGTCGGTGGCTGTATGGCTCATCCATGCTGGGGAAGCGCGGACCGAGTTCGCTGTAATTCTTTCCACGCAGAGGATGCTCAGGGAAGAGATTGATGTGGTCGGTGATAATCATCAGGTCGCCAATGCGAAATTCTGGATGCATACCGCCAGCGGCGTTCGACACAAAAAGCGTCTTCACCCCCAGCTTGTGCATCACCCTCACGGGGAAAGTAACTTCCTTCATGCTGTAGCCCTCATAAAAGTGAAAACGGCCCTGCATAGCCATAATGTACTTGCCTCCTAAATTTCCGAAAATCAGCCGTCCACTGTGCCCCTCCACCGTTGATACGGGGAAATGAGGAATCTCGGCATACGGAATTGCTGCCTTCACAGCTATATGCTCCACAAGCTCACCAAGCCCTGTGCCAAGAATGATGGCGGTTTTAGGCATTTCGCCCACTTTATTCTTAATATAAGTAGAGGTTTCGCTAATGAGCTCCAACCAGTTTTTTTCTTGTTCCATAGATAGTATCATTTTTAAAAAGTTGCTTAAAGAAAAATGTGAATATTTTTATTTCATGCACCTTGCCATCAGGCTTGATCCGCCTATTCCACAGGGGCATTAATTTTCTCTTCCAGCTCGTGAATAAAATCGTGCTCACCCACATTCACCGTCACCCTTATCGGTATGAAGTAGATGTAGGAGCGCATCTCAAGTGGGAAATAAGGATTGTTAAGAATGCGCACCGCGTCTTTTTCGGTGGTGACGATGAATTTTTTCGAGCCTTGAAGCTCGTTGAATATTTTGATGATATACTTGAAGTCGTCGCGGGTGTAGTCGTGATGGTCATCGTAGTGAATCACCTTCACTTGCGCGTTGAAGCTGCGCAGGTATTTCACAAACGGGCGCTGGTTGGCTATGCCTGTGAGCCCTAAAATCAAGTCGTTTGGCCCGAGAAACGACAGATTCTCAAGCAGTACATCCGCCACGGGGAACACCGGCTTCGGGTAGGAATACTCTATGCGCGAGAAATAGAGCTGCTGCGATGGATACAGGTCGAGGTTCTTGCTGCACAGCTTCATGTCGAGCGGCGATATGTCGTAGGGGCATTTGGTCACAATCACCATATCCGCCTTCAGAATGTGGCGGAAGGGCTCGCGAAGCGTGCCAAGGGGCAACAGACGGTCGGTGTGTGGCGGACGGTTGTAGTCCACCAGCACAATGTTCACCTTCGGCTTCACGTAGCGGTGCTGGAAAGCGTCGTCGAGTAGGATCAGATTAATAGAGGGGTCAAGTTTCAGCATTTCGTGAATGCCTTTTCTACGGTCCTCACACACAGCTAAGGTAATAAGTCCCAAAAACTTGTGGTAAATCTGATACGGCTCGTCGCCAAGGTCCTTGGGTCCGAGTGTCTCGCGTGCCATGATAAAGCCGTGAGTCTGCCGCTTGTAGCCTCTGCTGAGCACACCGATGTGGTATTTCTGGCACAGCTCATCCACAATGTATTCCACATGTGGAGTCTTGCCAGTGCCGCCCACCGTGATGTTGCCTACCGACACCACGGGCACATCAAACTGCTCCTGCTTCAGAATGCCGAGGTTAAAAGCGGTGTTACGCAGCCACACCCCTGCTCCGTAAAGCCAAGAGAAAGGCGTGAGAATAGCCTCCACCACAGTTTTCCGCTGCTCTTTGTTCAATATTTTAGATAAAAGATTCTTCAATTTAAAATCAAGAATTGAGTATTACTTCAGTTCAGATTCCGGCATGAGGCACAAAATATGATTCCGGTGCAATATAGCCTGCACACGCTCATAATAGGAGTAGAACACGCCCATCTCCTTCTTTTTAGCCTCCGACACACGCGTCTGCATCAGCTTGCCGAGCAGCGACTTCATATTTTCTTCAGCCGTTGGATAGCATTCCACACTGTAGTAGCCCGTGTTGAGCCCTACCTTCTTGGCAGTCCACTCTATGGCTTCGTCAAGCGAGCCAAACTCATCGACAAGACCAATCTTTTTAGCTGAAACACCTTCCCACACACGGCCACCACCTATCTTCTTGATGGAGTCCTGCGCCATTTTTCTGCCATCGGCACAGCGTTTCGTGAACAGCTCGTAGCCTTGGTTCACGCTGTTCTGGATGGCTTGCAACTGTGCCGGAGTGAGCTTTTTCGACATCACGCCCATCGTAAGGCAGTCGGCGTTAGCGTTGGTCTTCACCACCTCCACATTCACCCCAATCTTATTCTCCACGAGCTCCTGGGCACATGGAATAACGCCAAATATGCCTATGCTGCCCGTGATAGTAGTGCTGTCGGCGAATATGCGGTTTGCGCCACATGAAATATAATAGCCGCCAGAAGCAGCGTAGTCGCCCATCGACACGGTGAACGTCTTGCCCGCTTTCTTGAAATTTTCAAGAGCGTGCCATATTTGTTCCGATCCGAAAGCGCTGCCACCCGGCGAGTTCACACGAAGCACAAGTGCTTTCACATCGTCGTCGCGCTCAAGACGGCCTATGCAGTCCACGAGCTGCTCACTGTCGATTCCTCCATCGGAGGCAGCCCCGTCAATCTCTCCACAGGCATACACCACAGCTATCACGCCATCCTTATTGGTGCCGGAATCGAAGTTGAGGGCAAGCGCCTCTGGCGACACGAAGTTCAGGTCGTCGGTATCGTCCACTTTTGTGAGCTGACGCAAGCGGTTTTCAAATTCCGGGCGGTAGATTTTCGCATCGGCCAAATGCCGGGCGAGCAGCGTGTCCACAGGCTGCACATAGAGCATACTGTCCACATATTGGTTAAACGTAGCCCTATTGATTTTTCTTGCGTCGGCCATTTCATTTTCCATCACACGCCAAATGTTGCCTAAGTAAGCCTCTTGCTGCTCACGGTTTTCGGGGCTCATGGCATTGAGCATATACGGCTCAACGGCGCTTTTGTAGGCGCCCACGCGCACCACTTGCATTTCCACGCCCATCTTGTCGAGCACTTTCTTGAAGTAGGGAGTGCAGGAGGCCATGCCATGCACATCTATAGCGCCCACAGGGTTGACAAACAGGCTGTCGGCAGCCGATGCCACATAGTAGTCTCCCTGGTCATAGCCCATATTGCCGTAGGCGTAAACCCATTTTTTGCTTTTCTTGAACGCCACAATGGCTTTTCTGATGGCACGCAAAGTGGCAGGGGCGGCCTGAACGCCCTTGCAGTCTATCACCACACCATCAATATTGTCATCGAGCATAGCCACGCTGAGCGACCGCTCTATATCTTGCAAACTTGCCCCCTGCTTATCGCCTTGGAGTAGGTCGATCAGTCCTTTCCACTTACCCAATTCCGCGCTCCGCTCGTCCACAGGCCCATCAAGTTCTATCTTCAGTATGGAGTGCTTCGCCACATTAGTGGCCTCTTGCCCCATTGACACTGTCACCGACACGCCAAGCATCACCATACACAGCATTGCCACCATAATGGCTATGAACGACCCTACTATTGAGCCACAGATAATCAGAAGAAACTTCTTAAACATATACCTATATCGTAAAAAATATTGTTCTTAACTGTGAGGAATGGAAAAAACCACCACTCACGCAAAAAACGCAAACTTTCAATCATACAAAGATATAGCATTTTTTCCATAATATAGCCTCACGACTTGAAAAAATACGATAATTCACATTAAATAAAGAAATAAAGAGATGAAGTCGGAATAAGTGGGCGCAAAAAGCACCATATTCCGACTTTATTTGTAATTTTGCGGTCGGTTTATTCTACAGACCATGCTCCACCGCTGGAGCAAGAAAACGTAATTGAACATTAAAAATTATTGATTTCAAGATGAATATAGTGGTTCTCGCTGGTGGCACCAGCACAGAAAGAAAAGTTTCAATCGTGTCAGGAACAAATGTTTGCAAAGCACTTCGCGCCAAGGGGCACCATGCCGTGCTTGTGGATGTGTTTTGCGGCGACGAGCGCGCCGACGCTTCCAACTTTTTCCCTGCTGACTACGACGTGGAGAAGGCAAGCGCCTACATGAGCAGTTTCGACGACAACATCACCGAGATGGCGGCTCAGCGCAGATCTTTTTTCGGGCCTAATGTGATTGAGATGTGCCAGCAGGCCGACATCGCATTCCTTGCCCTGCACGGAGCCAACGGCGAAGACGGCCGCATCCAGGCTGCGTTCGACCTGATGGGCATTCGCTACACGGGCACTGGCTATCAGAGCAGCGCTCTGGCTATGGACAAGACCATCACCAAATACATTTTCCAGGCAAAGGGCGTGCCTTCTGCCAAAGGCTATGAAATTAACCGCGGCGAGGGTGTGCCATCGCCTGAGGATAAAGGTCTCGCCTACCCCGTGATTGTGAAGCCAGCATGTGGCGGTTCAAGCGTGGGCTGCACCATTGCCGCAGATGCCAGCCAGTTTAAGGCATCGGTCGACACCGCATTCCAGCTGGAGGGAAAAGCTGTGGTAGAGGAGTTTTTCAAAGGCCGCGAGTTTTCCGTTGGCGTGATTGAGGGCAAGGCACTGCCTGTAATTGAAATTGCGCCAAAAGAAGGCTGGTACGACTACAAGAACAAGTATGTGCCCGGGGCCACTGTTGAGACATGCCCGGCGCAAATCACAGCCGACCAAACCGCGCGCATGCAGCGCCACGCAGAAGACGCGGCAAAGGCGCTTGGCATTACAGGCTACTGCCGTATCGACTTTCTGATGAACGAGCAAGGCGAGATGATTGCCCTTGAAGCCAACACGCTCCCCGGCATGACAGCCACAAGCCTGCTGCCTCAGGAAGCGGCTGAAGTGGGCATTCCTTATGGCGACCTCTGCGAAAAGCTCATCAGCATCTCGCTGAAAAATTTCAAAGCATAATTTTTTCACTATCTCCGATGAAAAATCTATCATTAGCTAACATCGCCACAGCGGCAGGCGGACGCTACGTGGGTCCGGCAGAAATGCAGTCGGTAGAGGTCACCGCAATCGACACCGACAGCCGTAAAGTGCCTAAAGGTGGCCTATTCGTGGCTATCAAGGGCGAGCGTGTGGACGGACATAAGTTTATCGACCAAGTGATAGCCGGTGGCGCACTTGCTGTTCTGTCGGAAATCGACCTTGGCGAAAAGCCTTTCCCCTACATCATCGTGAACTCTTCGCTTCAAGCGGTGAAAGACATTGCTGAGTTTTATCTCAAGCAGCTTCATATACCCGTGGTGGGCATTGCCGGAAGCGTTGGCAAGACCAGCACTAAGGAGATGACCTACAGCGTGCTTCGGCAGAAATACAATGTGCTGAAGACCGAGGGCAACTTCAATAACGAGCTTGGGGTGCCCCTCACCATTTTCCGACTTCGCGACGAGCACGAGATGGCGGTGCTGGAAATGGGCATCAGCGACTTCGGTGAAATGCACCGACTGGCAAAAATCGTGCGGCCAAACACGGTGATTATGACCAATATCGGCTACTGTCATCTGGAAAACCTCATCGACCGCGATGGCGTGCTGAAGGCTAAGTCGGAGATATTCGACTTTATCGAGAGCGATGCGCACATCATTCTCAACGGTGATGACGACAAACTCGCCACCATCACTTCAGTGAAAGGCATCAAGCCCACCACTTTCGGGTTCAGCCCTGACCGTGACTTCTGGGCCGACGAGCTGAAAAGCCTTGGGCTGAATGGCACTTCCTGCCACATTCACACCCCCGCAGGCAGTTTCCACGCCACAGTGGGTATGCCAGGCCGGCACATGGTGGCCAACGCCTTGGCCGGCGCCGCAGCCGGACTTGCCTACGGGCTCAAACTGGAGCAGATTAAAGCAGGCATAGAGAGCAATGAGTCGCTCTCTGGCCGCTTCAATATCATCAACACCGACCACTTCACCATCATCGATGACTGCTACAACGCCAACCCCGTGTCGATGAAGGCTTCTCTCGGCGTGCTCCAGGACGGAGCAAACCGCCGTGTGGCCATTCTTGGGGATATGGGCGAGCTTGGAGCAGACGAGAAAGCGCTCCATGCCGAGGTGGGAAAATTTGCCGCCACGCTCAATATCGACGCCATCTATTGCGCCGGGCCTCTTTCCGAAGCCATCAGCAATGAAGCAAAGAATAGCGACAAGGTGAAGGACGTGCGCCATTTTGCCAACCGTGAAGCGCTTATCGCCGCGCTCCCCTCGCTGCTGAAAGAGGGCGACACCATACTCGTGAAAGCGTCGCACTTTATGAATTTCACAGAAATCGTGACCCAGTTGAAGCAATTCTAATCACAAGGGCTAAGCATACACTAAATGAGAGGCTGTTAGCAATTGCTCAACAGCCTCTCATTTTCCACGAATTATTCAATACCCGCCACACATCATGCGACTGTTCAAGAAGGTGACGGGGCTCACTCCAACCCAATACCAGACACTGGAAAGAAAGGTTATTTAAAATCGATTCCAGCAAGAGTTTATATTCAAGAAGACGGCTTTTAATCTTCATTTTTGAATGTTTTTTGCCGTAAGCGAGCTTGATGTGTGAATTTGGAAGCAAAATGTGGGATTTTTTTCATATCTTTGCACATTAATATATCGCGAAACTAAAATAACTTTTTCTATGAAGTTTAGAGAATATAGCAAACTGAATCTTTCCGACGTCAATAAAGACGTGCTGAAACTTTGGGAACAGGAAAACGTGTTCGCCAAAAGTATTGAAGAGCGTGAGGGCGCTCCCTCTTTCGTGTTCTACGAAGGCCCACCGTCGGCCAATGGCATGCCTGGTATTCACCATGTGCTTGCACGCACCATTAAAGACATCGTGTGCCGCTACAAGACCATGAACGGATTCAAGGTGTTGCGTAAGGCCGGATGGGACACCCACGGGCTGCCCGTGGAATTAGGCGTGGAGAAAGCGCTCGGCATCAAGAAAGAAGACATCGGCAAGAAGATTTCGGTGGACGAATATAACGCCGCATGCCGCAAGGAGGTGATGAAATACACCAAGGAATGGACCGACCTCACCAACAAGATGGGATACTGGGTGGACCTTGAGCACCCCTACATCACCTACAAAAACAGCTACATCGAAACTCTCTGGTGGCTACTCAAGCAGCTCTACGGCAAGGGGCTCCTGTATAAGGGCTACACCATTCAGCCCTACTCGCCTGCCGCCGGCACCGGTCTGAGCAGCCATGAGCTGAACCAGCCCGGATGCTACCGCGACGTTAAAGACCAGACAGTGACGGCACAGTTCACCGTCAAGAACGACGGCAGCAAGGTGATAGCCGATATTCTAAGCAAGGCCGACAAGGGCTTTGAATCCCTATTCGCACTCGCATGGACCACCACTCCATGGACTCTGCCTTCCAACACCGCACTATGCGTGGGACCGAAGTTCGACTATGTGGCAGTAGAAAGCTACAACCCCTACACCGGCAAGCCTGGCATCTTCCTGATGGCAAAGGCGCGCCTTGGCGCATATTTCGCAGCCGATGGCGCAGATCTTCCCCTTGAGGGCTATAAGCATGGCGACAAGGTGATACCTTACAAGGTGATTGCCGAATTTAAAGGCTCCGACCTGGTGGGCATCCACTATGAGCAGCTTTTCCCATGGGTGAAGCCTGTGGACAAAATCGACGGAAAAATCGTGGGCAACGATAATGGCTTCCGCGTGATTCCAGGCGACTATGTGACCACCGACGACGGTACGGGAATCGTGCATATCGCCCCCACATTTGGCGCCGACGATGCCAACGTGGCGCGCGCCGCAGGCATTCCATCGCTGTTTATGATCAACAAGAAGATGGAGACGCGCCCAATGGTGGACTTTGAAGGACGCTACTTCAGATTCGAGGACCTCGACGATGATTTTGTAAAAAATTTCGTAAACGTTGAGGCATACAAGGAATACGCTGGCGCATACGTGAAAAACGCCTACGACCCAAAATACACCATAGACGGACGCTACGACGAAAAGGCTGCCAACAAGGACGAAGACCTCAACATCTACATCTGCATTCGAATGAAGCAGAGCGGCTCCGCCTTCAAGATGGAGAAGCACACCCACAACTATCCACACTGCTGGCGCACCGACAAGCCCATCCTCTACTATCCGCTCGACAGCTGGTTTATCCGCTCCACCGCATGCCGCGACCGCATGGTGGAGCTCAACAAGACCATCAAGTGGAAACCAGAGCACACCGGCACAGGGCGATTTGGCAAATGGCTTGAGAACCTCAACGACTGGAACCTGAGCCGCAGCCGATACTGGGGCACTCCGCTCCCGATCTGGCGCAATGCCGACACACACGAAGAAAAGTGCATCGGCAGCGTGGAAGAACTCTATAATGAGATGGAAAAAGCCGTTGCCGCTGGTGTGATGACTGAAAACCCTTGGAAGAAGGCCGGCTTCGTGGTAGGCGACTACAGCGAGGAGAACTATAACAAGATCGACCTCCACCGCCCATACGTGGACGACATCGTGCTCGTGAGCGACAGCGGAAAGCCGATGAAGCGCGAGCTCGACCTCATCGATGTGTGGTTCGACAGTGGCGCCATGCCCTACGCACAGCTCCACTATCCATTCGAGAACAAAGACCTCATCGACAAGCGCACCTTCTATCCTGCCGACTTCATCGCAGAAGGTCAAGACCAGACACGTGGCTGGTTCTTCACCCTCCACGCCATCGCCACTATGGTGTTCGACAGCGTGGCCTACAAGAGCGTAATCTCCAACGGACTGGTTCTCGACAAAAACGGCAACAAGATGAGCAAGCGACTGGGCAACGCCGTTGACCCATTCAAGGCTATCGACAAATATGGCATCGACCCCATTCGCTGGTACATGATCAGCAACTCCTCGCCTTGGGACAACTTGAAGTTTGACCAGGCTGGTGTGGAAGAAGTGAGCGGCAGCAAGTTCTTTGGCAAGCTCCACAACACATATTCTTTCTTCGCGCTCTACGCCAACCTCTGCAACTTCGACTCTGGCGCGCCACAAGTGCCGTTGGCAGAACGCCCAGAAATTGACCGCTGGATTATTTCCGTGCTCAACTCGCTGGTGAAGGAAGTGAGCGCCGACATCGAGGACTACGAGCTCACAAAGGCTGCACGCGCCATCAGCGACTTCGTGGTGGACAACCTCAGCAACTGGTATGTGCGCCTCAACCGCTCCCGCTTCTGGGACGGCGATTTGGCGGCAAACCAAACGCTCTACCAGTGCCTCAAGACCGTGGCACTGCTCATGGCCCCAATCGCTCCTTTCTATGCCGACATGCTCTTCCGCGACCTCACCGGCAGTGCCACTTCCGTGCACCTGGAGCTTTATCCAAAAGCCGACGAGACCGCCATCGACAGCCAGCTGGAGAAGCGTATGGCCATCGCACAGCAAATCACCTCCATGGTGCTCTCGCTGCGCCGCAAGAAAAACCTCAAGGTGAAGCAGCCACTCACTGCCATCATGATTCCCGTGCTCGACGACAGCCAGAAGCAAGACATTGAGGCTGTGGCCAACCTCATCATGAGCGAGGTGAACGTGAAAGAAATCAAATACGTGGGCGGCGATGCCGGCATACTCGTGAAGCGCATCAAACCCGACTTCAAGAAGCTCGGCCCAAAATTCGGCAAGAATATGAAGGCGGCTGCACAGGCGCTCGCAAGCCTTGAGCAGGCACAAATCGCCCAATTCGAGAAAGAGGGAAAAATCACCCTCGTGCTTGGTGCCGGCGATGAGGCCGTGGTGGATCTGGCCGATGTGGAGGTCATCAGCGAGGACATTCCTGGATGGCTCGTGGCCAACGACGGCAACATCACCGTGGCGCTCGACATCACCATCACCGACGACCTCCGCAAAGAGGGCATCGCACGCGAGCTGGTGAACCGCATTCAGAACGTGCGCAAGAGCAAGGATTTCAACATCACCGACCGCATCGTGGTGAAGATTGCGCCCGACGAGCATGTGACCGACGCCGTGACCCAATTTAAGGACTACATCGCCAAGCAAGTGCTCGCCGTAGCCATCGACTTGACGCCAGTGAGCGGTCCTGACGCGATAGCCGTGGATATGGACGACTACGAACTGCAAATCACCGTCGATAAGGCATAATTTAATCAGGGCATAGAAGCTGTTTGGATTTCTTCATTGATTGCGCACCACACCGGTTGTGTGCCACAGCTCGAAGTTCAAACAGCTTCCCCTTTCCTTACCGGCTTTTCTCACACATATTTTAACTAAAGAAAGGGCTAACCATCATGAATGAAACTCCCGAAAAAGTAAGATACTCTGATGAGGAGTTGCAAGAATTCAAGCATTTGATTCTTGAGAAAATAGCTACAGCGAAGCAAAACTACGACCACCTGATGGCCACCATCCAGAAAGACGAAAGCGCGCCAGGCGTCAAGTCGATGGAAGATGGGGCGGCCACCATGAGCAAGGAGCAGGCAAGCCTGAACGCTGAGCGCCAGATGATGTTTATCAAGAAGCTGCAAGGCGCCCTCGTGCGCATTGAGCAAAAAACCTACGGCATCTGCCGTGTCACCGGCAAGCTCATCCCCAAAGGCAGGCTCATGGCTGTGCCGCACACCACCCTGTCGGTGGAAGGCAAGGAAATCGAGGCCCAACAAAAACAAAAAAAGAGAAGGTAAGCAACAGTGAACAACCTACATATTTCAAAAGGCAGCATTGCCACCGCCATCATTGCAGCAGTGGTGATCATAGACCAAGCCATCAAAATCTGGGTGAAGTGCCACTTCTGCCTCTATGAGGACTTGCGCATCACCGACTGGTTCATTCTCCGCTTTGTGGAAAACAACGGCATGGCATTTGGTATGGAATGGGGACCGAAGCTATTCCTCACATGGTTTCGCATCATAGCCGTGGCACTGCTCATCTACTACATAGCAAAGCTCTGCAAAAAGCCATCGGTGCCCGTGGGATACTTGGTGTGCATATCGCTCATCACCGCAGGCGCACTCGGCAACGTGATCGACTGCATAGCCTACGGCATGGTGTTCAGCGAGTCCACACCCATAAGCGTGGCACAGATGTTTCCGCCCGACGGCGGCTATGCCAGCATTTTCAACGGTCGTGTGGTGGATATGTTCTACTTCCCGCTCTTCACTTGGCCCGACTGGATGCCGATTGTGGGCGGAACGGAGTTTTTCCAGCCAGTATTCAACTTTGCCGACGCATGCCTGTCGGTGAGCGTGTTTGTGCTGGTGTGCTTCTACAGCAAGCACCTTGTGACGGAAAACGACAGCAAAACCACTGCCGCACCCTCCAAGAGCGAAAGCAGCCAGTCCACACCCTCCAGTAATGGCAGCGGTAAACCACAGTAATCATCTATATGTTTTCGTAACTTATTTTTTTAAAAGCATCACCCAGATGAAATCAAAGCTCCGCATATTCATCCTCTGCCTTGCCCCGCTGCTGATTGTGGCGTGCGACAAGGCGCCAAAAGGCATCATCAAAGAGAGTGACTTGGCTGATTTCCTCTATGACATGTATAGGCTCGACGCCATCATCGACCAGCACCCCGACGAGTTTCCCACCGACTCCATCAAGCGCGTGGCCAAGCAGTCGCTGTTTCTCAAACACGGCATCACTCAAGCAGAATACGACACCTCCATGGTGTGGTACGCCACCAATTTTGAGGCTTACAGCACGGTGCACAAAAAGGTGATAATGCGCCTCCAGGACGAAAGCAAAGCTCTGGCGGCAGAGGCTGCCACCGCCCCAAAAGAGCGCCAACAGCAAGATGGCAGCGGACAGCGGCATAAATATTACGCCACAAAAGGCGACACTGCCGACATCTGGAATGATGTGCGCACGCTTATGCTCACATCAGGATTCAAGCGCGGATACTTCACCTTCAACATCGAACCCGACCTTGAGCGCCACAATGGCGACCGCTACGCCTTAGGCATGAAAATGCTCACCTTTGGCAACGCCTTCAAGTTGATGCTGGCCGTGGAATACATGGATGGCAGCGTTTCGCTCACCAGCCGTGGAGCGTCGATGAACGGCTGGACTGAACTTGCCCTCCAGTCCGACTCCACACGCATCGTGCGCCGCATTTTCGGTTACGTCAACATAGGCATCACCAGCCCTTCCACCGTCACATTCTTAGACAGCATATCGCTGGTGCGAACCCACCTCGACCGCAAGATTTACTCCAACATTGGCGCTCAAAAGTATATCAGCCGCGGCCACAGCCCTACCCAGGCAAGGCAAGGCGCCGGCGCCCCCAAGAGGCAAGGAGGCCCCGACCGCGTGCAGCCCGCCACCCCACAAAGGCTCTACGCCCCCAAGCCCGGCGTGAACAAAGGCGGCGTGGAGCACGGCAAATTCGCCCCGCCCATGCGCAGATATCCGAGAGGGGCAAAACTGGTGCAGTAAGGCGCATTACTGTTCCATAAGTCGCTAATGCGCCACTTTGATTTTCAGAATACCGCATAAGATTGCTATATTTGTAAAAGTATGTTTATAATTAAAGGATTAGAAGCGTTTGGCAGCTACTGCACACTGATGTGGCGCAGCTTTGGCGTGCCAGAGAAGTGGAAAGAATTCTTCCGCCGCTACCTCAACGAAATATCCAAGCTGGGCATCGACTCCATCCCGCTAATTCTCATAGTGTCGCTCTTCATAGGATGCTTGTGCACCATCCTCATCAAGCTCAACATGCAGAGCCCGCTTCTGCCACGCTACACCGTGGGATTCTCCACCCGCGAGATCATCCTTCTGGAATTCTCGTCGTCGATCCTGTGCCTGATTCTCTCGGGCAAAATAGGGTCGAACATCGCCTCAGAGATAGGCACAATGCGAGTGACAGAGCAAATCGACGCGCTCGACATCATGGGCGTAAACTCGGCCAACTACCTGATTATGCCCAAAGTGCTCGGCCTCGTCACCATCCTCCCCTTCCTTGTAATCATCACCATGGCCACAGCCCTCTTTGGCGGCTGGGCCGTGTGCTTCACCGGCATCCTCGACCCCGACACCTACATCTACGGCATACAGACCGACTTCGTGCAGTTCAACGTGTGGTTCGCCCTCATCAAGTCGCTCGTGTTCGGGTTCGTCATCTCCAGCATATCGTCGTATTACGGCTACACCGTGCAGGGCGGATCCGTGGAAGTGGGCAAAGCCAGCACCGACGCCGTGGTGATGAGCAACATCATCATCCTCGTGAGCGACGTAATCCTCACCAAACTATTACTCATGTAACTCACTACCCCATTCTTGAAATGACCACACACCACTATGATTGAAGTAAAAAACCTCGACAAATTCTTCGATGGCGGCACCCGCCAAGTGCTGCACAGCATCAGCGCCAAATTCTACGACGGCAAAGTGAACCTCATCATCGGCCAGAGCGGATCAGGAAAGACCGTGCTGGTGAAAAACCTCGTGGGCCTATTCAAGCCCGAACGCGGCGAAATCCTATACGACGGACGCGACATCACCAAGATGAATCGCAAAGAGCTCAAAGCCATACGCAAAGAAATAGGCATGCTATTCCAAGGCTCAGCCCTATTCGACAGCGAAACCGTGATGGGCAACGTCATATTCCCCCTCATGATGTTCTCCGGCATGACCCCGGAGCAGCAGCGCGAGCGAGCCCAGTTCTGCATCGACCGCGTGAACCTCACCGGAAGCGAGAACAAATACCCCGCCGAGCTCTCGGGCGGCATGCAAAAGCGCGCAGCCATCGCCCGCGCCATCGCCCTCAACCCCAAATACCTCTTCTGCGACGAGCCAAACTCCGGCCTCGACCCCAAGACCTCAATCGTCATCGACCAGCTCCTCTGGGACATCACACACGAATTCGGCATCACCACCGTGATCAACACCCACGACATGAATTCCGTGATGGGCATCGGCGAGAACATCATCTTCGTGAACCGGGGCCACCTCGGCTGGGTAGGCACCAAAGACGAAATCTACGACCAGGACAACGACGACCTCAACAACTTCGTCTTCGCCACCGACCTCTTCCGCGACGTGCGCAAGTACCGCCGCGAGCACGGCTACACCAAAACCAAAGTCACCTACTAACCTCCCCATCCCCACCCGTCAAAAGACTAATTAACATATACTTATCACTACATAAAACATACAATATGAGCACAAAATTCTTCAATAACACCGGCGACAACACCCTATTCGAAAAACTGAAAGGAATAGCCCAAGAAATGACTTCATTCGACCGCTTCCTTGCAGTGGTAGGCTATTTCCGCTCATCAGGATATTTCAAACTCAGGAAAGAGCTTGGCGACGTTTCCGACATTCGCATCCTTATAGGCATTAATGCCGACGACATATTCCGCAAAAGCAATCTTGCATGGGACATGCTTAAAGCACCGGAAATTGCAAAAGAGCTGTACAGCGAGCAGTTCAAAAAAGACGTGTGCGAAGCAGGCTACACCAAAGAAATTGAGGACGGCATACTGCAGATGTGCCAAGACTTGGCCGACGGACGACTTCAGCTCAAAATCCACCCCACAAAAAATCTTCACGCAAAATTCTACCTTTGCCTACCCTCCAACCACACGCCAAACTCCGATGGCTGGGTGATTATGGGTTCCTCCAACATATCCGACTCTGGCCTTGGTACCACAAAGGCCCCACGATATGAGCTAAATGTGGCCATGCGGGACTACGATGACGTGCATTTTTGCCACAAAGAGTTTGAACAACTATGGACAGAGGCTGAACCATTAAGTTTCGACGATGTTGAAAAATACAGGCACGACACATACCTCGGCTATCAGCCCACACCATACGAAATTTACATAAAAGTGTTAATTGAAACTTTTGGCGACCAGATAGAAGACGACTTCTCCATCCAGCTTCCTGAAGGAGTAAAAGAGCTTAAATACCAGAAAGACGCTGTGATACAGGGCTACCAAATGCTTATGCAGCACAATGGTCTGTTCCTGTCTGATGTGGTGGGCCTTGGGAAGACAATGGTGGCCACCATGATTGCCAAACGCTTCATCGAGGCTAACGGCAAAAACACCCGAATCCTTGTCGTGTTTCCGCCCGCTCTGGAAAGCAACTGGAAAGACACCTTCAAACTATTCGGCATTAAAAACAAGGCACAGTTCATCACCAACGGGTCCCTGTCGAAGGTGCTTGAAGGCCGTGACCAGTATTTCGACAAAGAAGAATTCGACCTCATTATCGTGGACGAGGCTCACCAGTTCCGTTCCGACAGCTCCAACCGCTACGACGAACTGCAGAAAATATGCAAGTCACCTTGCACAAACCCTGGTCTGCTGAAGTCGTATCGCAAGAAAGTGATGCTTCTTTCTGCCACACCACTCAACAACCGCCCAGAAGACTTGCTTAACCAGCTTCTGCTATTCCAAGATTCCCAACGGTGCACCATCGACGGCATCACCAACCTAAAGCAATTCTTCACGCCACTGATTCAAAGATATAAAAAGCTCATGAGCGAGCGCGACAAGCGCAACGTGACAGACGACGTGGACGCAATCTACGCGTCAATCCGCGACAAAGTGATTGACAAAGTGACCATTCGCCGCACGCGCACTAACATTCTCAACGACCCCGACTACCGGCACGATTTGGAACGTCAAGGAATTGTCTTTCCGAAAATTCAAGCTCCTAACGACCTGCGCTATGAACTGGACACAACGCTTACAAATAGCTTCATCCGCACCCTCAACGCCCTCACCGACGAGCAAAGCGAGCGCCACATCACCTATGCGCGCTATCGGGCCATTGAGTTCATAAAGCCACAGTACAGAGCAAAATATAAGAATGCAATACAAATCAGCCAAAGCCTTGCTGGCATCTATCGCACCCACATGGTAAAACGGCTTGAAAGCAGCTTCTTCGCTTTCAAAAAGTCGCTCGGCACCCTTCTGCGAATCACCGACGACATGATTGCGATGTTTGATCAGAACAAGGTGATTATCGCACCCGAGCTCAATATCAAAGACCTGCTTGCCAAAGGAAAAAGTCTCGACGAGATAATGGACTACATTCTTAACAAAGGCTACTCTACCGACGATTTTCTTTACAAAGCCGATGATTTCGACCCTGCGTTTTATAATATGCTGCAAAACGACCACGCTGTGCTTCAAGCGCTCTGCGACGAATGGGACAAAATCAACGAAGACCCTAAACTCGACACATTTGCCAACAACCTCAGCGAGTTTCTCTCTCCAGACATCAATCCAGAGCAAAAACTGGTCATCTTCTCCGAGAGCGTGGATACCGTATGCTACCTCTACGACTTCTTGACCAACAAGCTCCACCGCACCGACGTGCTTAAAGTAGCAGCTTCTAACCGCAGCCAGCTATTTGGCACCATCAAGGCCAACTTCGACGCCAACCTGCCAGAAGACAAGCGAGAGAATAAATTTTCCATTATCATCACTTCTGATGTGCTCGCCGAAGGCGTGAACCTGCACCGCTCTAATGTGATTGTGAACTACGACTCTCCTTGGAACGCCTCACGGCTCATGCAGCGCATCGGGCGCGTGAACCGTATCGGCTCCGTAGCCGACAAAATACACAACTATATGTTCTATCCCTCGCCACAAGGCAACAAGCAAATCCAACTCTACAAAAATGCACTCATCAAGCTGCAAGGCTTTCATTCCGCCTTTGGCGAGGATGCGCAAATCTACTCTCGCGAGGAAATTGTGAAGGAATTCAAGCTCTTCGACTCCAATGTGAGAGATATTGTAGACCAAAAAATCACCCTACTCCGCGAGCTTCGCCACCTCTATAACACCAACCGCGAGTGGTACCATAAAATCAAAAAACTACCACTCAAGAGTCGCGTGCTCCGTAGCGGTAATAGCAAGCTAACAGAATCTTCGGTAGTTTACGTTTCTACTAACATCAAATCCGAATTCTATACAGTAAATGGCGGCGATGATATACCGGCACCAGTCGATTTCCTTACCGCAGTCTCTATCCTGAAAGCGAAGCCAGAGGAGCAGCCTGCTCCATTCAAACAGGCTGAATTGCACTTCCAGCATGTGAATGCCGCAGTATCTGCCTTTGAGCGTGAACAAGTGCGCCAAACCGACACTGGTTCCATACAAGCCGTCAACCTCGATAAGACTGCCCAAACCGCCAACGCATTCCTGCGCCGTATAAAGCAAGTGTGCGACGACAGTTCCTTGAAAAGCCAGTGCGACATTCTTAGCGGCTACATCAATCAAGGCACCTACGCCAAGCTGCCGAAGCGGCTCAAGACAATTTCTGCCGAGTATAAAAACGATGTGCAGAAAATCAAGGCCGACACCTACATTCTGCAGCAGCGCATCGGCGAGCTTGTGGAAGAATATCATCACGCAGCAAGCGCCGCTAACGATGTGACAGCTAACCAAACTCCTTCCATCATCATTTCCGAAACATTCATCTAACTATGGCACACCAAACTCTCGATAAGCAGCAATTAAGGCTCATTTTCCAAAACAAATTCAACCTGGACAGCTACAAGAGCATTCTCCGGCACATATTCCACGCCTCCGAGCTCCGAACCGAGCCCGAACTATTCACCGACAGCGACAGCCCAGAGGACGGCTATTTCATCGGCAAAGTCAACACCTCCGACGCCTACAGCATTGGCTGCTTCTACTTTAAAATCAACTCTGGCTCCGTGGCGCACAAAAAGGTGGGGCTGCGCAGCCTTGTGAAGCAGTTCGTCAACCCCAACTGGGGCGAGTTCGACGCAGCCATCGCTGTTTTCGACGATGGCGCGGAGTGGCGCCTGTCGCTCATCTGCGACATCAAGGGCGTAGCCACCACGCCTAAGCGGTTCACCTTCGTGTTCGGGGAGAATGACAGCCTCTACCGCACCGCCACAGACCGATTCATAAAGCTACATGACAGCGACAGCACATTCTCCGCCATTCGCGAGGCGTTCTCCGTGGAGGCTCTCAGCAAGCAGTTCTACAAGGAGCTGTTCGACTGGTACCAGTGGGCGGTAAATCCAGCCGCAGGCGTTGTGTTTCCAAAAGATACCGACACCCAAGACGACGACCAGGCGGATAACGAGACCCACATTATCCGCTTGATCACCCGCATCATGTTCGTGTGGTTCATCAAGCAGAAAGGACTCGTGCCGAATAAAATCTTTGATGTGAATTTTCTCAACACGATACTGAAGGACTTCGACCCCGATAGCGAAACTGTTGGCAACTACTACAACGCCATTCTTCAGAACCTGTTCTTCGCCACGCTCAACCGCGCCATTGTGGACGAGCATGGCAACAAGCGCCGCTTTGCCACAAATGTAAAGAAAGACATCAAGACGCTTTACCGCTATGCCGAAATGTTCACCATCAGCGAAGACGAGGTGATAAATTTGTTCTCTGAAGTACCGTTCCTCAACGGCGGACTATTTGAGTGCCTCGACAAGACAACGTCTATCGACGGAGTGGAAAAAGCCTACAACTACGATGGCTTCAGCCGCAACGACAGGCGGTTCCCTGGTGGCGGAAATTACCGCTACCGCGCCACCGTGCCCAACACCCTTTTCTTCGATGAGGAAAAAGGCCTGCTGCCGATCCTCAACCGCTACAATTTCACCATCGAGGAAAATTCTCCAGAAGAGCAGCAAGTGGCGCTCGACCCCGAGCTCCTCGGCAAAGTGTTCGAGAATCTTCTCGGCACCTACAACCCCGAGACGCGCGAAACGGCACGCAATCAGAGCGGCTCGTTCTACACCCCACGCGAGATTGTGAACTATATGGTGGACGAGAGCCTCATCGCCTATTTGGGCGACACTGAACTTGTGCGCTCGCTGTTCTCCCCAGGGTTCACCTACGATGAGACGAAGGTGGATGACTACAAAACCATTGCAAGCAAACTGAAAGCAGTCAAGGTTCTCGACCCGGCCTGTGGTTCTGGAGCGTTCCCAATGGGGCTGCTCAACCGCATGATTGATATTCTTAGCCACATAACCCCCAACGAGAACACCTACATTTTAAAACTGGCCATCATCGAGAACTGCATCTACGGCAGCGACATTCAGAGCATCGCCGCTCAAATCACAAAACTGCGCTTCTTCATATCGCTTATCTGCGACTGCGAGAAAGACGCCGCAAAGCCAAACTTCGGCATCCCCACACTCCCCAACCTCGAAACCAAATTCGTGGCAGCCAACTCCCTAATCTCCATAAAGAAAACCAAGACGGGCGAATTTTATGGAGAGCTATTTGGATATGAAGAAATCAAATCTTTAAAAGAGAAATTACACGAAGTGCGTCAAGAGCATTTCTCCGCAAAAAATACAAACCGAAAAAAAGCACTACGAGAGCAAGACCGAAAGCTTCGCGAGCAATTAGCAAGGTTAATGGCCGATGACAACTACTATGCGCCGGCAGATGCCAAGCAACTGGCGGAATGGAACCCCTACGACCAAAACGCCGTGGCCAGCTTCTTCGACCCCGAATGGATGTTCGGCGTGACCGACGGCTTCGACATCATAATCGGCAACCCACCATATATTCAATTGCAGAACAATGGCGGCAAACTTGGGAAACTTTATGCAAACGAAGGATATAACACCTTTGCACGCACAGGCGACATATCTTGCCTATTCTACGAACGTGGTAACCAATTATTAAAACAAGGTGGCCACTTATGCTACATCACCACCAACAAGTGGATGCGCGCAGGCTATGGAGAGAAAACTCGTGAATTCTTTGCGAACAACACCAATCCTATGCTCTTGGTAGATTTTGCAGGCGTAAAAATATTTGAGAGTGCCACTGTTGACACAAACATATTACTCTTTGCAAAAGCCGCCAATGAACATAACACATGGTGTGCCGTCGCCAATAAGCAGAACAAGGATAGCGTAAAGAATCTGAGCGTTTTCGTGCAGCAGACTGGGACGGAGTGTGATTTCAGCGGCTCTGACTCATGGGTAATCCTCTCACCTATTGAGCAGAGCATCAAGCGGAAGATCGAGGCCGTGGGCACCCCGCTCAAAGATTGGG
The DNA here is from genome assembly GCA_002476625.1 of Porphyromonadaceae bacterium UBA7572. GTDB lineage: Bacteria > Bacteroidota > Bacteroidia > Bacteroidales > Muribaculaceae > Sodaliphilus. The sequence continues at coordinate 77,113 of DLLC01000064.1, forward strand.
ATATAAACATATATCGTGGTGTGCTTACAGGCTGCAACGAGGCTTTCATTATCTCAACGGAGAAGCGGAATGAAATCCTCGCCCACTGCCAGAGCGAGGACGAGCGTAGCCGCACGGCCGAACTTATACGGCCCATTCTTCGCGGCCGCGACATCAAGCGCTACGCCTACAACTGGGCCGGCCTCTGGCTAATCGCCACATTCCCATCCCGACACTACGATATAGAGCAATATCCTGCAGTGAAAGATTACCTACTTTCGTTTGGAAAAGAGCGCTTAGAACAGACAGGAAAGGTTTATATCGTGAATGGAGAAAAAATAAAATCTCGCAAAAAGACCAACAACAAATGGTTTGAAACACAGGATAGCATCAGCTATTGGGACGATTTCTCCAAGCGAGCCGACAAAGGCGACACGCCATACAACCTTAGAGACTGCGCGTATTTGGACAAATAAACTTTCATATAACCACTTTCCAACTCTGTGCTTTTGAAAAGGCTTTCATTTATCATCATAGTGTCCTTCCACTTCAATGATGACCACTGTTATTATATCATCGAAAACATTGTAGATAATTCTATCGTGTGCCGTAATACGTCGCGAGTAAGTGATGTCGTTTCCACCCTTCATCGCCTCTGGATGACCTATGCCTTCACGAGGGGTTTGTACAATACTGTTCAGAACTTTTCTAAGTTTCTCAAAAAGAGGCTTGTTAGACTTCTTCCTTTTTCTGATCACCTTTTCAGCCTCCTTGGAGTAATCAATCTTGTAAATCATATAGAGTCAAGCCAGTGGTTCATCTCTTTGGCATTTTCAAAATGACGAGTTTCTCCATTTTGAAATTCTTCCATAGCCTTGTCTATCTTTTTGCGCAGTTTTGGGGTAATCACCGAATCGTCCAAATTCTGCGATGGATGAAGAACTTCTAAAAGAATACTTTCCACATAATTGTTCAGACTGCGATTGCTTGCTTTTGCCCTCGCCTTCAGTTCTGCAAGCAAACTGCTTTGAAATCTGAATGAAGCAGGAATTCTACTAATTGTTGCCATATTTTTTTTGCTATTTTCTAAATACTATGTGTGCAAATGTAATACAAAAAAATACACCCGCGAAAAATCTCTTAAAAAAAGTACAAAAAACATATTTTGCGGTTTTGTTTTGTTTTGTTTGTGACGATATTAAGCCGACGATTTCTCCAAGCCAAAAATATTATGGAAGAGAGTTGGTTCTATTCTTAGATTCTGTTATAATGACAATGAAACTTTGGGACTTGATAGTACTTGCTTTGCTACAGGTAACAATGTTGAATTTGTATGTTGCGTATTAAATTCACCAATGGGACATTATTTGCTAAAAGATGCTCCAAAGACTGGCACAGGCGATTTGCTTGTAAGTGTACAGGCTATTGAGCCAATTCAAATACCCCAAGTTGGATTGGAAACGGATTCTGAATTCAAAAGGCTCTTAGAAAGACTTATTAAAACTGATTCGCCAAGCAATGAAAAGGAGATAAGTTGTAAAGTTTTTAAACTATACGACTTATCTCTTGATGAACAGAGCTATATAGAAAAGAATTTTACTTAATCTCTACGTAGCCAATAGCTTTACGTTCTTCTGCTGTCAGATTATACAAATCAAACAACAAGGTATCGATTGACTTCGTTTGTTCTATTGTATAATCTGATTGAACGGAATTGACAATCTTTCTGAATTTTTCATTTTGTTCTAATGACACCTGCTTTACAGGTATCTTATCGAAGAAGATTTTGCTTAACTCTCTTGTTCCTCCCTGTAACTCAGGAAAAGAATCGCGGAAACAATATTTGAATAGAGAGGAATTTAGGAAAGCTGTTAAGTATGCCATATTTTGTCCTGTAATAATAAAGCATTTTTGATTGGTCAAAAAGTATGCTTCATCATATACAAAAGGCATATACTTAGTCATATTGGGATAAATGATTTTTGGTTTGGAGAAATCGTCGGTTTGTTTGTGAAAAAGCACCAATAATTTTGAGGTATCGAAAATAATACCTATTTTTGCGGAAACAATAATGATATGCCTGAAATATTTAGATTCTTCGGATTCTCGTTTTTCTTTTACAGTAGGGAACATGAACCGCCTCATGTTCATGTGGAGGGGGGCTCTGGAATTGCAATATACGATTGGAACGGAGAAAAGTTCGTTCTACGAGAAAAACATAACATAAAGAGTAACGATTTGAAGCGCATCACATTTGTAATTGAAGAAAATGCAGACATCATTTTGAAACGGTGGGAATCTTATTTTGGAAAGGAGGCAAAAGATGAAGATTATTAAAATTTGGTTTAAAGGTGACTATCTTTATGGAGAGGACGAAAGCGGCAAAGTTTATCGCCAGTCGCTGTTATGGTACAAGAGTCTTAGAAAAGCATCCGATGAGGAACGTGCAAATTACACTCTTGGATTCGACGGCATACATTGGCGAAACCTCGACGAGGACGTGAGTTTTGAAAGTTTCGCCTACGAAGATGCCGAGCCCACAAAACTGCAACGCTTCTTTCTATCACACCCGGAAATCAATGTGGCAGAGTTTGCAAAACTGATAGGCATAAACCCTTCACTCCTGCGCAATTACATTAACGGTTTCAAAAAACCGTCGATGGCACGTGAGAAAATGATTTTCGACCACATCCGACGGATAGGGCAAGAATATGTGGCTCTAACATAGATGCTCGTATCACAATGAAGTCACAAATGCGATTAGACATCTCCTTGCAAAAAGCTGCTATTGTAAATTTGCATTTGTGATTTCTTCCATTTTATCTTTGAGATAACGAATTATGTAGCTTTTCTCTTCGTCATTAAACTTAAACGAGCTATAGATGTCCGCATCTTGAATATTCACATTATCACGAAGACAAAGCGGAATGGGGATTTCTTCTATGTATTGCTGCCGCATTTGCATGCCTCCATTATCAAGTATTGCTATATTCTTGAAAAAATAATAAGCAGCATAAGCAGAATTTAATATAACACATAACTTTTCTAAGTTTCTTCCGGTGAAGAAGCACAAGCTATCTACAACAAAAGAGCCCGCTTCTACAGAGCAAAATCTGGGAAAAGAATCTGAGTCGCTCTTACTAATTCTCATCAGTCGAGCCCATACGATTTTTGGCTTGGAGAAATCGTCCAAATACGCGCAGTTTCTAAGGTTGTATGGCGTATCGCCTTTGTCGGCTCGTTTGGATATTTTATCCCAATATTGGTCCAGATGGGCTTTAACGGCTGGGTAGTCTTCTATATGGATGCGTTCCAACTTACCACGAATTCCATTGTGGGTATTGATTAGCCAGAGGCCGGCCCAGTTGTAGGCGTAGCGCTTGATGTCGCGGCCGCGAAGAATGGGCCGTATAAGCTCGGCCGTGCGCTTGCGCTCGTCGTCGCTCTGGCAGCGGGCGAGTATCTCATTGCGCTTCTCTGTGGTGATGATGAAGGCTTCGTTGCAGCCTGTCTTAATTCCATAGTTTATTTGGATGTCCCAGTCTTTGAGCGGAGTGCCCACAGCCTCTATCTTGCGCTTGATGCTTTGCTCTATGGGCGAGAGGATTACCCAGGATTCGGAGCCATGGAAGCCGCACACGGTGCCTGCCTGCTGCACGAAATCGCTCGTTTCTATTCACTCATAAAATGCTTGATGTAGCGGTCGAGTGTACTTCTGTCCACTTTACACAACTTTGCGATTTTGCGTTTCGACACGCCTACTTTCAGAAGTTCGCTGATCAATGCGCGCTTACCATGAAGTTTGTATTTCTCTGGAGCGCTTTTACGCCCTTTTGGACGGCCGAGCACCACACCCTCAGCTCTTTTGCGTGCCAGAGCCTCGCGGGTGCGCTGGCTGATGAGGTTGCGCTCTATTTCTGCCGAGAGGCCGAATGCAAAGGCGAGCACTTTGCTTTGTATGTCGTCGCCGAGGCGGTAATTGTCCTTGATGGTCCATACTTTCGCCTCCTTTGTCATACAGATGTTCAGAATCTCCATAATCATAAATAGGTTGCGGCCGAGCCGCGAGAGTTCGGAGCAGATGATAACGTCGCCCTTCCCCACCCTTTTAAGCAGGTGGCCCAGCTGGCGCTTGTCGTAGTTTTTGGTGCCGCTGATGGTCTCCTCTATCCAGTCGTCCACACACAGATGCTCACGTTCACAGAAATTTTTGATTTCAAAACGCTGGTTCTCCACCGTCTGCTTGTCGCTGCTCACTCGAATATATCCGTAAATCATAGTCTTATCATTTTTAAAAAATATTTTCTGGCTAAATTACTGACAGGCATTGAGTGGCAAAAAAGTTTTTTCGGGTGGCACTATACGTTTTTGCGGTTTTTCACGTTATTGTAAATATATGCGCGTGTTTGTGCGCTAAACGACACCCTAACATAGCAGAAAATGAACACTCATCATATTTTTATAAAAATATCACTCACCGCCATACTCCTCACCCTCACCGCCATCGCCTCCGTGGCACAGGTGAAAATCACGGGCAAGGTGGTGGACGAGAAAGGCGACCCTATAGAATTTGCGTCAGTGAAAATTGCCGGCACGGCCATTGGCGTGAACACCGACACCAAAGGCATGTATGAAATCAGCGCACCGTCGCGCGACACGGTGATGGTGGTATTTTCCTGCCTTGGCTACAGCACGGTTCGCCGCCAGCTGCTCAAGCCCACGGGCACGGTGAGCATCAACCCCAAGCTCTACAGCGCTGCCGTGGAGCTTCAGGGCGTGCAAGTGACAGAATTCCGCAAGCAGACTAACACCATGCAGAGCGTCGATGCCGAGACCATGCGCATGGCGCCAAGCGCGTCGGGCAACGGCGTGGAGAGCATCATCGCCACCCAGGCGGGTGTGAGCTCGAAGAATGAGATGAGCTCGCAATATATGGTGCGCGGTGGCAGCTACGATGAGAACAGCGTGTACATCAACGGCATAGAGGTGCAGCGCCCGCAGCTCGTAACCTCTGGTCAGCAGGAAGGCTTGAGTGTCATCAACCCCGATATGGTGCAGTCGGTGGCGTTCAGCACGGGAGGCTTCAATGCCGAGTACAGCGACAAGATGTCGTCGGTGCTCGACATCACCTACAAAGAGCCCGAATCCTTTGAGGGAGCCCTTTCTGCCAGCATGCAGGGCGGAAGTCTGGCACTCGGCACCTCCACCAAGCACTTCTCCATGCTTCACGGCGTGCGCTACAAGCGCAACTCCTCGCTGCTGGGAGGCACCGACACCAAGGGCGAGTACGACCCACAGTATCTCGACTATCAGACCCACATCGTGCTGAAGCCCAGCAATAAACTGAAGGTGGCGTTTCTCGGCAACGTGGCGCTCAACGACTACAAGTTCATTCCCAAGAACCGCGAAACCAGCTTCGGCACATCCACCAACGCCAAGACCTTCCTCGTGTATTTCGACGGACAGGAGCACGACAAGTTTCAAACGTTTTTCGGTGCCGTTTCGCTGGGCTACAAGCCCAACAAGGGCAACAGCTTCACCCTGTTAGGCTCAGCCTACCAGACCAACGAGCTGGTGGCCTACGACATTCATGGCGAATACTGGCTCGACCAAGCCGGAGAAGGCTCTGATGGAAGCCGCGGTGAATTAGGCGTGGGAAAATATCACGAGCACGCACGCAACCGCCTGCGAATCAACGTGCTCACTATCGGCCTCAAGGGCAACACCTCCATCAGCCACAACAATTTCAGCTACGGCTTCGACTTCCGCCGCGACGACATCTACGAGCGTAGCCGCGAATGGCAGTGGCGCGACTCTGCCGGCTACTCGCTGCCCCACTACCCCGAAGAAGTGAATGTAATCTACAATATGGCGTCGAAAAACGACATTCGCACATCGCGCTATGCCGCCTATCTGCAAGACACCTACAAACTATATATGGGCAATGGCATTCTCTCGGTGAACGCCGGCGTGCGACTCTCACACTGGGACTTCAACAAGGAGACGCTCTTCTCGCCTCGCTTCAGCGTGGGCTATGTGCCCGCACGCAACACCCGCCTCACCCTCCGCCTTGCGGGCGGCATCTACTACCAGGCGCCGTTCTACAAGGAATACCGCATACAGAAGATAGACTCGGTGGGCAACAGCTATATCGACCTCAACCACAACATTAAGTCGCAGCGCAGCACCCAAATCATTCTGGGCGGCGACTACACCTTCCGCGCCATGGACCGCCCATTCAAGTTCACCACCGAGCTCTACTACAAAAAAATAGACCACCTCAACTCCTACGAGGTGGACAACCTGAAAGTGGTGTATGCCGGCAATAACGACGGCAAAGGCTACATCACCGGCATCGACATGAAGCTGTTCGGCCAGTTTGTGGAAGGCACCGACTCATGGATCAGCTTCTCGCTAATGAAAGCCAACGAGAAGCAGCATGGCATCAGCGTGCCTATGCCCACCGACCAGCGTTACAGCATAGCCCTATTTTTCACCGACTATTTTCCAAAAATTCCTCGCCTGAAATTCAGCCTGAAAGGCGTGCTAAGCGCAGGGCTCCCCACCTCCGCTCCCAATAGCACCCGCTCCGAGGGCTACTTCCGCCAGCCAGCCTACAAGCGCGTGGACGTGGGCCTCAGTTATGAGCTTGTGGGCCGCGAACACCGACCGGCAAGTGGACTGCTGAGCAAATTCAAGAGCATCTGGCTTGGGGTGGACGTGTTCAACATGCTCGACATATCCAATGTGAGCAGCTACTACTGGATCACCGATGTGCACAACGTGCAGTATGCCGTGCCCAACTACCTCACGCGCCGACAGATCTCCGCCCGCCTCTCCATGACATTCTAAACTAAACCGCTACTTCTTTGGGCGGCCACCAATCACCAGCCCAAGCGTGACTGCCAAATTGTGGTAGCCTTTCTTGGAAATATTGAGCTGCGAGGTGAGCCTGAGGTGGTGAAAAAGCTCCACCCCCACACGCGGAGCAAAATAGAGTGAAGTGCCGGGCCAAGCGTCGTACTCAAAATCGAGCACATCGCAGAAAGCCACGCCAATGCCCGCTCCAACAAAGGGGTTCACCTTTTTCCCCTGGCGGAAATTATAGCCGCCAGTAAGGGCCATTGCCGGGGTGCGGTTAATTTGCGCCGTACCGCTCTGCGGCTCAAACTCCCAGCGCGCACTGGACACATCCACCATCAGGCCGCAATCCCACGGCGATTCGGTAAAATTATACCGCAGCTCCCACCCCAGTGTGGCGCCCATAAGCGAATTGGCCGACCTGAACCCACCGAGAGGACCGGTGAAGCCAGCACGCAGTTCACCTTCAAATTTCTGTACTCTCTGGCTCTGCGCAAGCGCCAAGTGCGGCACCGCCGCCAGCAATACTGACAAAAAAAACAGCCTGATTGATGATTCCTTCATTTCCGTGACGTTAAAATAGATTTGTAGAGGAGTGATTAATGATTAAACCTCCGGAGAGGTGGCACAAAGGTAGAAAAAAATACGCACACGCTATATTTTTCTCACAAATTATGAATATCTTTGTAATAGTAAAATCATTAATTCATAAACTCACATAAAATTACAACAGCATGGCAAAACCTTATGTAATTGGCATCGACATGGGTGGCACAAACACCGCATTCGGCCTGGTTGACGCTCGTGGCACAGTGCTCGCGAGCAGCTCTATCAAAACGGCAAAGCACTCCAACATCAACGACTATATCGACGAACTGTATGAGGCCATCACCCGGCTTCTAAAAGAAAACCATGCCGAAGGCAAAGTTCAAGGCATTGGCATCGGCGCGCCTAACAGCAGCTACTACACCGGCATGATTGAAGAGACTGCCAACTTGCCCTGGCCATGCCCCATTCCACTGGCCAAACTCGTCTCCGACAAGTTTGGAATTCAGTGCATCATCACCAACGACGCTAATGCCGCCGCCATCGGTGAAATGACCTATGGCGTGGCACGCGGCATGAAAGACTTCATCATGATCACCCTCGGCACAGGCGTGGGCAGCGGCATCGTGGTGAACGGACAAGTGGTGTATGGCCACGACGGCTTTGCCGGCGAACTCGGCCACGTGATAATGAAGCGCACCAACGGGCGCATTTGCGGCTGTGGCCGCACAGGATGCCTCGAAGCCTACTGCTCAGCCCCTGGCGTGGCACGCACGGCCCGCGAATTCCTTGAAATCCGCAAAGACGACTCCCTGCTCCGAAGCTACCCCATCGACGAAATCACCTCAAAAGACGTTTACGACTGCGCTATTCAAGACGACAAGCTCGCCAAAGAAATTTTCGAATACACCGGCGAAATGCTCGGCCAGGCGCTCGCCGACTTCTGCTGCTTCTCCAGCCCAGAGGCGTTTGTGATTTTCGGCGGTCTCAGCAAAAGTGGCGACTTGCTGATGAAACCCGTGAGGGAGGCCTACGAGAAAAACATCCTCCCCTGCTACAAGGGCAAGACCAAAATCATTCTCAGCGAAATGAAAGACGCCGACGCCGCCATACTCGGCGCATCGGCCCTTGGCTGGGAAGCTAAAGACTAAATATAGCATATAGCTAATCATCATGCGCAGCCTCACACACCCACTGGTGGTGGGGCTGCATTAAAATTAAAATTCACACACACCCACTATGAGCAGCCACGACACTGAAGCAAGAATCAAGCAACTGCGCGAAGACCTCAACCGCCACAACTATAACTACTATGTGCTCAACAAGCCCACTATCAGCGATATGGACTTCGACTTCATGATGCACGAGCTTGAAGATCTTGAAAAAGCCAATCCGCAGTACGCCGACCCACTCTCACCCACACAGCGGGTGGGCAGCGACATCAGCCAGGGCTTCAAGCAAGTGCGCCATGAGCGCCCCATGCAGAGCCTGAGCAACTCCTACTCCATCGAGGAGGTGCAGGAATTCCTGCGGAGAGCCAAAGACGGGCTTGCCGGAGAGCCGATTGAGATAGTGGGGGAAATGAAATACGACGGCACAAGCATTTCATGCACCTACGAGCATGGCCGGCTCGTGCGCGCGGTGACACGCGGCGACGGCGTGCGCGGCGACGACGTCACCGCCAACGTCATCACCATCAAAAGTGTGCCCCTGCAGCTCCAGCCGGGCGACTGGCCCGACAAATTCGAGGTGCGCGGCGAAATTCTTTTGCCATGGGCCAATTTCGAGCGCATCAACAAAGAGCGGGAGTTCAACGAGGAGCCGCTTTTCGCCAACCCCCGAAACGCGGCGGCAGGCACGCTGAAAATGCAAAACTCGGCAGAGGTGGCACGCCGTGGACTTGACGCCTACTTTTATTTTCTGCTTGGCGACAGCCTTGATGCATCATCAGGCGCCAGCCTATTCAGCGACAACGACTTCAGCACACACACCGGGCGCATGGCCGCACTGAAGAAGTGGGGCTTCAAAGTGGCAGAGCATTCCATTCTCCACTCCATCGACGCAGTAAAAGACTTTATCGACCAGTGGGATGTAAAGCGTAAAAACCTGCCTATCGCCACCGACGGGCTCGTGTTCAAGCTCAATTCCATACGCCAGTGGCTCAACCTTGGCAGCACCGCCAAATCGCCCCGCTGGGCCATCGCCTACAAGTTTGCCCCAGAGCGTGAATGCTCACCGCTGCAGCACATCAGCTTTGAAGTGGGACGCACCGGTGTCATCACCCCTGTGGCGAACCTCGCCCCCGTATTGCTCTCTGGCACCATAGTGAAGCGCGCCTCCTTGCACAACGAAGACATTATCCGCCAGCTCGACATCCATGAGGGCGACTACCTCTATGTGGAGAAAGGCGGAGAAATCATACCAAAAATTGTGGGCGTGGACTTAAAGCGACGCCAGCCAGGAAGCCTGCCCATAGCATTTGTGCGCAATTGCCCAGTGTGCGGCACACCGCTGAAGCGCATAGAAGGAGAGGCTGCATGGATTTGCCCCAACAAATACGGGTGCAAGCCCCAAATCACCGGGCGCATCGAGCACTTTGTGGCACGCCATGCCATGAACATCGACGGCATTGGCGAGGAAGTGGCTGTCCAGCTCAATGAGAATGGCTTGGTGGAAAACATTGCCGACATCTATTCGCTCACGGATCACGACCTGCTGCGCCTCGACCATTTCCAGCAAAAGGCCGCCGACAGGATTCTCAGTGGCATACGCAAATCGCTCGACGTGCCATTTGAGCGGGTGCTTTTCGCCATAGGCATCCCCTATGTGGGCGAAACCACCGCGAAAGTGCTCGCCCGAAATGTGCACACCATCCAACGGCTGATGGAAATGAACGCGCAGGAATTGGCGGCGATACCCGAAATAGGCCCAAAAATTGCTGAATCGATTGTGGACTACTTCGCCAATGAGAACAACCGCAACATCATCAATCGCCTGCGTGAGGCAGGTGTGCAGCTAAGCCTGAGCGAAAAAGAACTCGCCAGCCGCACCGATAAGCTCGACGGCAAGAAAATAGTAATCAGCGGTGTGTTTGCGAAGCATTCACGCGAAGAATACAAAGCGATGATTGAGCAAAACGGCGGAAAAAACGTGGGCAGCATATCATCTGCCACCAGCTATGTGCTCGCCGGCGAGAACATGGGCCCCGCAAAACTCGAGAAAGCCCGCAAGCTCAGCATTCCCATCATCAGCGAGGACGAATTTCTCGCCATGATTGAGTAGCTTTTGCAAAGATTTACTACCTTTGCAGTCAAATTATTATACATCTATACAAGCGAAATATGAACATCAAATCATCTGAATATATCATCAGCAACACCGATGTGAGAAAATGCCCGGAAGGGAACAAGCCAGAATACGCCTTCATCGGACGCTCCAATGTGGGGAAGTCGTCGCTCATCAATATGCTCACCAACCACTCCGGGCTGGCGAAAACCTCGTCCACCCCGGGCAAGACACTTCTCATCAACCATTTCCTCATCAATGGCGAGTGGTATATCGTGGACCTTCCAGGCTACGGCTATGCACAGCGTGGAAAAAGCTGCCGCGAGCAGCTGTCAAGAATCATACGCAGCTACATTCTGGGGCGCGAGCAGATGACCAACCTTTTTCTGCTCGTGGACAGCCGCCACAAGCCACAGAAAATCGACCTTGAGTTCATGACTTGGCTGGGAGAGAACGGCGTGCCGTTCAGCATCGTGTTCACCAAGATGGACAAGCTCGGCCACGAGGCCGGAGTGCGCAACATCAGGGCCTACAAGGAGCAGCTACTTAAGCAGTGGGAAGAGCTTCCGCCCATTTTCATCACCTCAAGCGAGGACGGCCGTGGACGTGGTGAAATTCTCGACTACATCGAATCCATCAACAAGGATTTGAAGAAATAACATTCTGCGATAAAGGGGAAACGGCTTTTTTATGCCATTCCCCTTTTGCATTTGTGAGAAAAAAATTACCTTTGTAAAATGTTTTTTGTGGCACATTCACGACAAGTGAAGCCACACATTCCCTTAAACGGAATTATCACTTTAGAAAAGCTTTAATATTATGTTCATCATTGGCATCGCTGGCGGCACAGGCTCAGGCAAGACTACGGTAGTGAAGAAAATAATGCAACGCCTGCCCAAAGGCGAAGTAGGAATCATCAATCAAGACAACTATTACAAGGATTCAAGCCACGTTCCACCCGAGGAGCGCCAAAACATCAACTTCGACGAGCCTGCTGCTTTCGACTGGACACTTCTGCTCGAGCACCTAAAAATGCTGAAAGAGGGAAAGCCCATAGAGATGCCCACCTACTCCTATCTCACCTGCTCCAGACAAAAGGAAACCATTCACATGGACAGCCACGAAGTGGTGCTCATCGAGGGCATTCTGGTGTTCAGCGACCCACGCCTCCGAAAGATGATGGACATTAAAGTGTTTGTCGACGCCGAGCCCGACGAGCGCCTCATCCGCGTGATTTCGCGCGACTGCATAGAGCGCGGACGCACACCGCAAATGGTGATCGACCGCTACGAAAAGGTGCTCAAGCCCATGCACAATCTCCACATTGAGCCTGCAAAAAAATATGCCGACATCATTGTGCCTCAAGGCGGGCACAACGAGGTGGCCATCAATCTGCTCACCGACTACATCAAAAGTCGCCTTAGCAATCCAAGTAAGCGATAACATCATCCCACAGTCCCATATCACCCCGCAAGCGTCATCATAAAAATGAAATTTCCCTGGACCAAGACACCACACAGCGCTGCGGCTTCGCAGCAAGCCACCGACAAGCCAGAGCAGCAGAAGCAGCCAGATGCACAGCAGCAATTCGACGACGTCAGCACCGCCACCAGCAAAGGGCCTGTAAAGCCCGCCTCTCCCAAAAAGAGCAAAAAAGAAATCGTGGCAGAGCTCAACAAAGCCGGCGACGAGGGAGAACTGGTGCTGCGCACCGACAACTTAGTGAAGAAATACCGTCAGCGCGTGGTGGCCAACCATGTGTCGATTAATGTACGACAGGGGGAAATCGTGGGGCTGCTCGGACCGAACGGCGCAGGGAAAACCACCACATTCTATATGACCACAGGCCTGGTCACACCGAATGAGGGGCGAGTGTTTCTCAACGATGTGGAAATCACAAAACTTCCTGTATATAAACGCGCAAAGCTCGGCATCGGCTACCTGCCACAGGAGGCATCGGTGTTTCGCACTCTCACCGTGGAAGACAACCTACGCCTTGTGCTCGAGATGACCGATACCACAGCCGACTACCAGCGCGAAAAGCTGGAGTCGCTACTCAACGAGTTTCACTTGCAGAAGGTGAGAAAAAACTTGGGCAACCGTCTGTCGGGCGGTGAGCGCCGCCGCTGCGAGATAGCGCGGTGCCTGGCCATCAACCCCCGGTTCATCATGCTCGACGAGCCCTTCGCCGGTGTTGACCCTATTGCCGTGGAAGATATTCAGAGCATCGTGTATAAGCTGAAAGAGAAAAACATTGGCATCCTTATCACCGACCACAACGCTCCCGAGACACTCAGCATCACCGACCGCGCCTACCTCCTTTTTGAAGGTAAGATTCTGTTCCAAGGCTCAAGCGAGCAGCTGGCAGAGAACCCTGTGGTGCGTGAAAAATACCTCGGCCGCAACTTCATCTTCCGCCGCAAAAAATTCGACTAACACACACTATTTTTGCTCTTATCCAGCTAATTATGGAATATTATGGCTAACTTTGTGGAATTATTCACGAATAACCAAATATGTATAGCCAAATGATATTTAAGAATTTAGTCCAGAAGCACCTCTTTGCCACAATTGTGGCCGCAACCACCGTTACAGCAGTTTCAGCACAGGATTTCGACGTGAATCCCACCGCTAAAATCGACAACAACAAGGAGAACCTTCACTTTACCGTGGGCGCGCGTCTGATGACCGATGCCGCCTACTATAATGTGGAGGAGTCGGAAATGAAATCAGGTATGGCTGTGACGGATGCCCGTATCCGCACGTCGATGACGTATAACTCTTGGTATTTTTATGCCGATTTCGATTTCACCAAGGGAAAATTCAGCCAAAAGAATATATTTGTGCAGTTGAGCCTCACAAATGGCGACAGCCACCATGTGTTTAAGGGCGGCTATTACAACGACCCTGCCACCATGGCCAACAACACCAGCCGAGGCAGCCTCCACTTTGTGGCGCGCGCAGCCGCTGTCAATGCCCTTGCCCCCGGACGCGAGCTCGGATTCTCCTATAAGTTCTACAACAAGCATTTTTTTGCCAACCAAGGTCTTTTTGCCGAGAACCTGTATAACGACCAAGCCAACGGCCCCCAGGGATTCACCGCTGGCGGACGCTGGCTTTGGGTGCCAATCGACGACGAGGCACAGTCGCTACACGTAGGCGCTGCCGCACGCTATGCCTATACCAACACTGGCGAGCGCCAAGATGATGGCGAAATAAAAACGTCGCACACGCTATCTTCCACTGTTGAGACATACGTCGATGGCAACAAGCAATTCCTCAGTTGCACCCTGCCTTGGGCAAGAAACTCCGTGTATGCCAGCATGGAAGCGGCCTACCGCAGCAAAAAATTCTTTGCCCGTGGTGAGTACATGATGAAGTATATCGACAGAAAGAAAGAGAGCGGACTGCCGTCAAGCACATTTCACGGAGGTTATGCCGAGGCTGGATACATGATTTTTGGAAAGGGCTACAACTATAACCGTGCTGAATCGGTGGTGAGCGGCTTAGGCGGACGCGGCCTTGAGGTGGCTGCCCGATATAGCTTTCTCAACCTCAACGACGGCGACGTGAAAGGCGGCCGCCTGCACTCCGTGACAGTGGGCGGCGCACTCGGGTTCAACAAGTTCTTCCAAGTGCTGCTGGAATATAGCTACAACCGGCTTGCCAACGAAAACTATCCGCTCGACAAGAATATGCACATTGTTCAGGCCAGAATGATGTTCTCATTCTAAATGTAAAAGGCAATGGCTGAAATCTCAATATCAGCGAGGTTCCAGCCAATGTCTTCATGTGTAACCAACCATCAGCCCCTTATTTGCTAATGTGGATGGAGGGATCGTCGAATGGAATAATCTCCCCATACATCGTGAGGCTTCCGCGATGGAATGTGGGCGTAACGTAAGCTGTGGCACTGTCGCTGTTGTATGGAACGGTGATTTGAACGTCCGCATTACCGCCATACGAGCCCGACACATGGAAGCTCAAGTGCACATTGCCCTTCTTGTCAATCTCCACATCTATATCACCCACTCGGCCAGAGCAAGTGAATCCGCCCATTCCGTTCAGGCCAAGATGTCCGTTATTGAACGCAGTCTGCACAATGGCACCATCATTCTGGAGCAGAATGAAGTTGGTGGACGTGTTCAGCCCATATTCAGTAGGGCCTCCGCCAAAGTACACGCCATCCACCTGCATCAGGAAATGGCGATTATTAATGGCCTCTATTAACTCATTGAATCGCACAGAGTCCACGTCCGCTTTAAAACGCATCTTCTGTTCCTTGCTGAGCTGCACAGAAGTTTTCTTATCAGAGGATTGTGTTGCTGCCTGTGAGCTGCATAAGCCACACACTGCCATAATGGCAACCAATATCAACGCATATTTTTTCATAACAGTAAATATTTAAAGGTTAAACACCACGCAAATATCGCAATTATCTATCACATAATTTAATTTTCAACACTGTGGATTGCAATTTTTATGCCATTTTCACTAATTTTGTATATAATAACCGCAAAAAGCATCATTATATATCTATATGACAGAAAACCAATTCACGCGCACACTTTCTGCAAGAATACTCACAGCCTTCGGCCTCATGTGCATAGGACTCATCATTTTTTCCTTGCTCGCCACACTGGTCAATGCTAATGGCGGGCAAAGCAAATACGGCACCCTACTCCTCGGCGTGTTTCAAAACCTGGTAGTCTTTGCCTTGGCGGCCATCGGTATGTCGAAAATATGCTACGGCAAGGTGGCGAAGCCCCTAAAGCTCAATGTGGCGCCATCGTGGGAAGGCGTCGCCTTGGTAGTGATTTTATACGTGGTGAGCTTTCCGGCGCTCAACTGGCTGGTTGACTGGAACGCCCATATCACTTTTCCAGAGTCGATGCAGCCGCTCTACGACACGCTCAAAAAATACGAGGATTTAGCTCAAGAGCAAACTAACTTCATACTGAAGGGCAACGACCTCGTCACCATGCTGCTGATGGTGCTCGAAGTGGGCGTGCTCACAGGGTTTGGCGAAGAAATCTTTTTCAGAGGAGCTATACTTGGCGCATTTGAAAGAAAACGGGGGCTCAACACACACATATCCGTGTGGTGTGTGGGTATTCTTTTCAGCGCATTCCATTTTCAGTTTTTTGGATTCTTCCCCCGATGCTGTCTCGGAATACTCCTCGGCTATCTTTTCGTGTGGAGCGGAAGCCTGTGGCTGCCGGTGATTTGCCACGCGCTCAACAATAGCCTTGTGGTGGTCATCACCTACCTTGCCGAGCATGGGGTGGACGCCGCCGGCAGCATCGATAAATTAGGCGTGCCACAAAACGGAGGCTTCCCCTTCTTGGCGCTGACAAGCGTGGTGCTCACCATCCTTCTCCTCTACGCCACATCTAAAATACTGAAAAAGAATCAAGATTAGCACGCCGGCAAGCATCATCACCATATGCGTTCACACAGCATCTCTATTCACACATAATCAAAAAAAACTGACCACCCTCATAAGCGAGAGTAGTCAGTTTAAATTATTTTATTAGGCGCAAAGCCTAAATAATTCAGCCAATTAAATGGATTAAAGGTTAGCGTTGTCCTTCTTCCATTCAGCCACTGGTGGAACGATACCGAGCTCCACAATCTCGTCACGCATCTTGCAGAGGTGATCGTAAGAGGCCTTCAGAGAAGCGAGTTCTTCTTCAGTGCCCTGTGGTTCCACATAGTGAACACCAGTTGCGTCGATAGTGGTAGGCATAGCCATCATCACATTCTTGAAACCGAGTTTCTCGTCGTTCACATAGCAGCCGGCAGGCAAAGTGAACTTCTCGCCACCCATAGCAGCCTCAATCATCTTCACAGCCACGTAAGCAGGGCTCTGGAATGAGCTACGGCCACGGAGCTTGATAATGTTTGAACCACCTTGAATAGTGTGGTGCTTGATTTCTGCGAAACGCTCAGCGCTCAAGCCCATTTCAGAAAGAGGCTTGCCGTCGATCTTCACTTGTGAAGCAAACACAGCCATCTGCTCGCCGTGACCACCATAAGTGTGAGCGCCAGTCACCTTGTCCTGCTGTACGCCAAATTCAAGCGCAAGAGCCTGCTGCAGACGAGTTGAGTCGAGAGCGGCAAGTGAGGTGAGCTGGTTTGGCTTCAAACCAGAGTGGATAAGAGCGGTAAGAGCGGTAACGTCGGCTGGGTTGAAAATCACAACCACGTGCTTAACGTCGGGGCAGTATTTCTTAATGTTATCGCCAAAGTCTGCGGCAATCTTGCAGTTGCCCTTGAGCAGGTCTTCACGAGTCATGCCATCCTTACGAGGAGCACCACCGGAAGAGATGATGTACTTAGCGCCAGTGAAAGCCTTCTTAGCAGCCTCAGCCACCTTTTCAGGGTTGCCCATATCCTCTACTGCAGGAGCGCAGTAAGTAATGTTTGCACCAGGGAAAGCACATTGCTGGATTTCATCGAACACACCATGCACACCTGGCTCATAAATATCATACAAACAGATGTTAGGAGTAAGGCCGAGCATCAGCACGCTCTGCACCATGTTTGAACCGATCATACCACCGGCACCTACGATAACGAGTTTTTCGTCAGTTAAAAATCCCATAGTAAGAATTCTTTAAAAAATTGATAAATATGATAGAAAATAGTTGTTTCGTTGCTCTATTTTATATTGCAAAATTAGTGAATTTCACTATCATCACAAACAAAATTCAGGAATATGTTTGTTTAAATAATGCTAAAGAGCACGGTGCCTATGAGGGGTTGAGCACATAGCGCGCATTTTATCACCTTATAGGCTGTTTTATCTGACATTTTTGGGGTAACTTTGCAGTGTCAAACACTATGTTAATGCAGTAACTATTATGGCAGACAAATTCATTTCAGATTCAATCAAATATGTGGGTGTGGATGACCCTGACCTCACCCTTTTTGAAAGTCAATACACCCTTGCCGATGGCATGGCCTACAACTCTTACCTTATCGACGACGAGCAAATAGCAGTGATGGACGCTGTGGATGAGCGCAAAATCGATGAATGGCTGAGCAATGTGAGCCTCGGACTGGCAGGGCGCACACCCACCTATTTAGTAGTGCTACACGTGGAGCCAGACCATAGCGCTGGCGTGAAAAAGTTTCTCCAGACCTATCCAGAGGCAAAAGTGGTGGGCAATGCCAAGACTTTCACATTCTTAAGTCAGTTTTTCAGCGACTTCAACTTCGCCGAAAGGAAAGTGGAAGTGCGCGATGGCGACACGCTGAGATTAGGCCGGCACACGCTCACCTTCCTTACCGCCCCTATGGTGCACTGGCCCGAAACGATGGTGGCCTACGAGCAGGCCGACAGAGTGCTGTTCAGCGCCGACGCATTCGGAAAGTTTGGCGTGTATGACGCCGACCCCGACGACTGGACGTGTGAGGCCCGCCGCTATTACTTCAACATCGTGGGCAAATATGGCGCGCCCGTGCAAATACTGCTGAAAAAAATTGCACCGCTCGACATTCGCGTCATCGCCCCTCTGCATGGCCCGGTGCTGAGCAAGGACTTGAGCCACTATATTCATCTCTACAACACATGGAGCAGCTACGAGCCTGAAGACAAGGGTGTGTTCATTGCCGTGGCTTCAATTCATGGCCATACGCTCAAGGTGGCGCAAATGGTGGCTGAAAGGCTGCGTGAGCGGGGCGTGAAGGTGGCTTTCAGCGACATCACCCGCGACGACATGGCAGAAGCCGTGGAAGACGCCTTCCGCTACGACCGCATTTTGCTCGCCGCCTCAAGCTACGACGGTGGCGTGTTCACGCCTATGGAAACACTGCTCTTGCGCCTGAAGCACAAAAATTTCCAGAAGCGCAAGGTGGCCATCATCGAAAATGGCACATGGGCGCCCACTGCGGCCAAAACGATTACCGCCGCGCTGAATGAAATGAAAAATATTGCCATCGTGAACCCCGTGGTCACAGTCCGCTCCGCCTACAAGCCTGCCGACGAAGAGCCAATCAACGCCCTCGTTGAGGCCTTGTGCCAGTAATCAGCATTTTGCCTATATGGAACAGGAATTTGCGTCATCCCTACTTGAAAATGCCGTCAGCGAGTTTTCAAAACTGCCGGGCATTGGCCGCAAAACGGCATTGCGCCTTGTGCTGCACCTGCTCAAACAAGACGTGCAGAGCGCACGCCAGTTTGGAGAGGCTATCATCAAGCTCAGGGAAGAAATACAATACTGCAAAGTGTGCCACAATATCAGCGAAACAGAGATATGCCCCATCTGCGCCGACAAACTGCGCGACCCCTCCACCATCTGTGTGGTGGAAAACGTGAAAGATGTGATGAGCATTGAGAACACGCACCAGCACCACGGACTTTACCATGTGCTGGGCGGACTGATTTCACCTATGGACGGCATCGGGCCACAAGACATTGAAATCGACTCGCTCGAGGAGCGGGTGAGGGGGGGCGAGGTGAAGGAGGTGATTTTGGCATTGAGCGCCACAATGGAGGGCGACACCACCAACTTCTACATTTTCCGCCGCCTTGCGCCTTACACCGATGTGAAAATCACAATGCTGGCCCGGGGTGTGAGTGTGGGTAACGAAATCGAGTACACCGACGAGCTGACGCTTGGCCGGTCAATCCTCAACCGCACCCTCTTTAGCGACACCTTCCACAAGCCACAGTAACAAACATCCACTCACACATTTTTCACACATAGCTAACTCATGGCCGACAATTTTCTTGAATATCAGCGCGAAGCCTTTGAGGCTCGCAAGGCAAAAAAGGAGCGGGAACGCAAAAAGCGTCTGCGCAAATATCTCGAAGCCTACAAAAAGAAGCTCGCCGCCCAAAAGGCGCAACAGCAAGCGCAACAACAAGAAGCGTTGCCACAAAAGGCGCCCCTTACAGCCAATCCCTAAGAGTGTGGTAAGCCTCCATCGAGCCACGACTCCACAAGCGAAATCACATTTTTTGCATGAAACAAATGCAGGACCAACACAATTCTGCATTTTTTCGTGCAGCTTCCCTTCATTCTGAATTTTATCCTAATGCGTGAGTAGGAATTTCTTTAGGCTTCCGTAGCCTGAATTGATGGTATGAACGTGGGGATAGCCATCGAAGAAGCGCATAAGCGGCTCGGGGATGTCAACGGTCTGACCTATAGCGCTCTCCACTGCAAGCTGTGATTTTGCCGGATGCGATGTGGCAAGTGCCACCCCAGTCTCGCCAGGCTGCATATCGTCGATGAGTGCCTGGTATGCGGTGGCGCTGTGTGGATTGAGCAGATAGTGCTCATGCCGCCATGTGCGCACTATGGTGGAGGCTATTTGCGTGTCGGTGTAGGCATAGCCCCTCATCATTTCACACACGCCCTCATAGCTGCCAAGCAGTTTCTCTATCCTTGGAAAATTTCGAGGGTTGCCACAGTCCATGGCCACCGCTATTGATGGCTCAGTGGCACGTGGCACGAACTTTCCTGTGCGGAGATAGTGTGTGAACACGTCGTTTTTGTTGTCGGCTGCGACAAAGCGCTTCACTGGCAGCCCCATTTTCCAAGCCATCACTCCCGCCGTGAGATTGCCAAGATTGCCACAAGGCACAGCCACCACCAGCTCATCCATATTGTGGCCATGCTTTGCCAGCTGGCCATAGGCCCAGAAGTAATAAAACATCTGAGGAAGCAGACGGGCTATGTTCACAGTTTTAGCGCTGGTGAGCAGCATTTTACTGGTCAAATCAGCATCATGGAATGCCTCCATCACCATATTCTTGCAGTCGGAGAACGTGCCGTTCACCTCTATGGCGGTGACGTTGCCGCCCAATGTGGCAAACTGCGCGCGCTGCAGCGGGCTGAGCTGGTCCTGTGGATAGAGTATAATCACACGAATGCCATCTATGCCATAGAACCCTCCCGCAATGGCACCGCCAGAATGTCCGGATGTGGCCACAAGCACATTAATTGGCCTTGTGTCGCTGCCTTTGGTGCGGTAATGCGCCATAAGGCGCGCCATAAATCGCGCCCCGATGTCTTTAAAGCTCATCGACGGGCCATGAAAAAGCTCCAAAATGTGCCGATTATGCCCCATGTCGATGAGGGGGATGGGGAAATTGAGCGTTTCATACACCACATCGTGCAGCACCTGAGCGTCGATGTCGCCTTGAAGGGCATAATTGGCTATGGCATAACTCACCTCTTGAAGCGTCATGTCGCCGAGGTTGTTCATGAAAGCCTTGGGCAGGGCGGGTATTCTTTCGGGCAGATACAGCCCCCCGTCAGGAGCGTAGCCATGGAGAATGGCTTCGCTGATTGATGCCGTCACGTTGTAATCTTTTGTGCTGTGATATACCATTGCGTGTGTACGTATGCGTGTGCATGTTTGTCACTTTGGGTCGAGTATCACCGTGCCCCTTGCAGAGGGGTTGAATGTGTTTTTCACCCACACGGGAATGTGCTTCAGCGCCACAGGCCCGATAGTGGGTGTGTAGATTACCTTCGCTCCGTCCTCGCACATTCGCTGCGCCTGGGCATAGGTCATCTGCGGTATGACGGTGGCATCAGGATTGGTGCGTGGGTCTGCGGTCATAAACCCGTCCACATCGGTCCATATCTCCAGTGCCTCCGCATCGAGCGCGGCGGCAATCAGCGCGGCGGTAAAGTCGCTGCCGCCACGGCCAAGGTTAGTTTTCTGGCCATTCGATGAGTCTTCCGCTATGAAGCCCTGGGTGACGTGTACCCGCTCAAGACGGCCACCAAACTCCTTGGCGATCAATTCAAAACTGTGGTTATCGAGAATGCGCTCACAGTCCAAGTCCTTCGTTTTGATGAAATTGGGCGCATAATGCGGCACTGCGCCGTCAATCATGCTGCTGACGATAGCCGACGACATAATCTCACCATGGCTGACGATGGCATCGCGCAGCTGCTCCTTATAGTCAGCGGGCAGCTGGGCGTTGGCATGGAGCATTCCATAGTAGCCATACAGCCCTTGGCTGATAAAGCCTTCTATCACAGTTTGGCACTGGGCTTGACGAGCTTCGGGCACTACAGCGCGAATCACATCGATATGCCGCTGCTTTACCTGCTCCAGCACCTGTTCCCATTTTTCATCGTGTGCCTCCGCCAAGTCGGCCATTTGGAGCAGCTGGTTGGTGACGCCACCCAGTGCCGACACCACCACTATGACCTGTCCCTTGCTGTCGGCAACTATTTTTTTCACATTTGTGAGGCTTTCGGCTGTTCCCACCGAGGTGCCTCCAAACTTCAGTACTTTCATTCTTTCCGTTGGTTGTGATTTCACTAATACTGTATAACGCAAAACCTGCGCGAATATTTTATGCAGCCTATTTTCTACAAAAATAGTGCAAACCGAATGCAGAACACCAAGTACACTTGAGTGTTATGCTAAGGTGCAGCCTATTTTCTACAAATTTAGCGCCAAATTCCGGCTTTTGCAAGAGTGCGGCTCACGAAGCCTCGGGCTGAAGCGCCATTTGGCGTATGTAAACCTTTGGCGAACAGCCCTTGAAGTTTTTAAAATTGCGATAGAACGAATTTTGAGAGGCGAATCCCGACTCGAACGCAATGTCGGCAATAGGCTTTTCGGGATTGTCGGTGATGAGCTGTGCGGCATATTCAATCCGCTTTTTGTTGATATAGTCGGAAAACGACAGGCACATCACGCTGTTGATGGCCTGTGATATGTAGAGCCGGTTGGTACATAGCTGCGCAGCCAAGTCGGAGAGTTTGAGGTTGGGTTGAAGAAAAAGCCGTTTTTCCTCTATCACCACCTCAATGCGGTGCGCTAAAATGGGGGCTTGCAGATTATCGTGGTTATGGACATCGGGCTGCTGCGCAGTGGCGGCTAACAGTTCGGCATCCATACTCTCGTAAGTGAATGTTTGGTGAAATCCCAACATGCCCAATATGAAAATGAGGATTGAAAACACTACCGAAGGCAGCGTGAGCGCCCAGAATGTGGCGCCAAAGTGATACCTGCCCACAATGTTGAGGACAAACGACGCCACAGAGGTGATGAAAAACAGATACAGAAATATCTTGAACGACATCATCGTCTTTCCCTCAAGGTTAGAATATACCGCCTTAATCTGGCGCTCATATTTCACCATGCGGTTCATGCCTGAGAGCATCACGCATATCACGGTGATGGCAAAGCATATTTTAATCACGAGATGGGCGATGGCCATGTGGTGAACCACGCCATCATACCCGAAGTACTGCTCACGATAGAGGCAGCGGTCGATAAACTCCATTGTGTCCTGCTCGCTCATCATGGCGTAAAGCACGCCCACCGTAATGCTCAAAAGCAGGGCCGGAAGCAGCAGCAGCCACGACCGGCGCAGATGCTGGG
The DNA here is from genome assembly GCA_002476625.1 of Porphyromonadaceae bacterium UBA7572. Taxonomy (GTDB): domain Bacteria; phylum Bacteroidota; class Bacteroidia; order Bacteroidales; family Muribaculaceae; genus Sodaliphilus. The sequence continues at coordinate 100,150 of DLLC01000064.1, forward strand.
CCGACGAGGTCATCGACACTAAAAAAATGTAGAACATAGGATAGCACGCAAGCACACCAAAGGAATAGATGGTGTCGCTCACCGGTATCAGCCTGCTGAACTCATTGAAGAACACACAGTGAGCATAAAACATCATAGTGGACACCACCATAAACAGCGCAAGAATAAGCCTGCTTCGATTGTATTTTTCTATTTGAGAGCAAAAGAGGAGCACGGCCCAGAAACCGCTCACAAACATTGGTAGCGAAGAAAATATCAGCTGTTCCATAATCAAAAAAAATATTAACGCCAGCCGGACTCATGTTTACCTGATGGAAAATAGACAAGAAATAACATTTGCGTGCTGTGTGTTTCAGTAGCTGCTATCGAAATCTGCTGGCCGATTTTAATGATGTAAATATATAAAAAAAGCTGTAAACCACAGCGATGCGCAACATCCAATTTTATCCAATTTCAGTTTCACGCACTCCGATGCCCCGGCCAAGGGGGCTTCTTTGAGGTTATCACAGATGCGCTGTGCCCTTGTTTTATGGCAGCAGGGGTTGCACAGGTCGGGTGGATATTGTAATTTTGACGGTGTTATGGAAAACATCAGTGCCGACATATTTCATTTGTTCGACAATCAGCCCGATCCGTCGCGAGGAAGCCTGCTGCTGGCTAAGCCCACGGTAGACGATGCCTGCTTCAAGCGATCGGTGATCCTCGTCATCGACCACGACAGCGATGGGTCGATGGGGGTGATTGTGAACCGGCCGAGCGGCTACACCATCGCCGACGTGATTGCCGATGCCGACAAGGATATAGAAGGCCTCGACGACATACCCATCTACATGGGCGGCCCCGTGGGGCTCAACCAAATGTTTTTTCTCCACACCTTAGGTCCGGACATTATCCCCGGTTGCCTGCAAGTGGGCAAAGAACTGTATTTTGGCGGCGACTATGAGGCGGTGAAGCGCTATGTGGCTTGCGGTGAGCCTACTGAAGGAGTCATAAAGTTTATCGTGGGCTATTCGGGCTGGGAAAAAGGCCAGCTGGCAAGCGAGATTGCCCGCCACGACTGGGCGGTTAAAAAGAGCCCCGACCACGATATGCTCATGGCCGAAATGGACTACGACATGTGGAACGAGGCAGTAAACAGCTTTGGCGACAAATACCGCATCTGGAACAATTGGCCCAGCAACCCAAGCGACAATTAGCCACCCGCCCGATTTCTGAACCACAAACTTCCTTTTTATAAACCACGAATTCCACGAATTTTCACGAACCACTCTTTATGATTGTAAGATATTGACATTTAATTGTTTAACAATATACTGGTAGGGACGCGATATTTCGCGTCCGCCCCGAGGCGATAAGTAAGATTTTCCACACACAAATTTTCCACGCCCAAAAATATAAACCATTCGTGGGAATTCGTGAAAATCGTAGTTTTTTAAAAAGAGAAATCCTTGGTAAAAAAATTCGTGGCGGGCGGGATTAGAATAATTTTTGAAGCAGCACCACGTTGTGGTAGGAGCGCCCCACCCTTATCCAGCTTTGCAGTATGCCCACCTCCCCGAATCCCGCATGGCGCGCCATGGCTATGCTGGCGGCATTGTCCTCCGGCACGTACACATACAGCTGGCGAAGCCCAATCACTCCGGAGGCATAGTCGCACACCATCTTCATCACATCGGTGGCAAGCCCATGCCCCTGGCGCTCCTTGCAGATATACACGCCCAGCTCGGCACGGTTATGAATAGGATTGAAATTGAGAAAATCCACCGTGCCGATGGCCTCGCCTGTGGCCGTGAGGCACACCATAAGCCTTAGCTGACGATTTGTGTAAATATCGTTGGCACAACCGGCAATGTAAAGCATCAGCGCCTCGCGCGAGTACGGCGCCACAGTGTCGCTCACCATCCACAAGTCAGGGTCGTTCTCCCATTCGTATATGGTGTCGATATCGGCTGGCTCCAATGCACGAAGCCGTATTTTGTCAGTGCTGAGAATATTTGCCATCGCGAGAGTGGAGATTAGTTCATTTTAGGGGTGATTACTATTTGGCTGTGGCTGGCGAAGATGTGATAGAACACATCGCCACGCTGATTGGCGGCTATAGTGTCAACAATCTGCTGATAGCTGTACGAGCCATCGTCAATAAGCACATTCACTGAGGCGTCATGTGGCAGCGCGGTGGTGTAATGCCGAATGCAGGCAGCTCTCGCCACCTCATCAGGCTTCTTACTGAGTATCACCCACGGGGAGCGCGCGCCAGCCGCCACGTTTTTCTTTGGCAGCGCCCGGCTATAGATGCGCCGCATGATGGCAAGCCCCTGGCGCACAACCACACCGAGCTTGATAAGCGGATACACTAATGCGCGAAACCGCGGAAAGTGCTTGCGGTAGAAAATAAGCATCGCCTCATAAAACACTTTCACATAGCGCATCGAGTCTTTCTTGGTGCTTTCTCCTTTATAGTGAAGAATGTTCACAGGCAAATACCAGTTACTGAAACCATCGCTCGCCATACGGAAGGAGAGGTCGATGTCCTCGCCATACATGAAGAAGTCCTCGTCAAAACCGCCTATTCGCTGCAGTAAATCGGTGCGGCAAAACATATATGCCCCCGCCAATATGTCCACAGCATGGGGCTTTTGCTCATCAAGATAGCGAAGGTGGTATTTGGCAAAGAACCGGGAGCGAGGAAACAGCTTCGACAGCCCGAATATCTTGCAGAACGACACCCACGGAGTGGGGAATGCTCGTTTCGACTCTGGCAGGAAATGCCCGTTGCCGTCGATCATGCGCAGTCCTATCGCGCCACAGTCGGGATGCCGATCCATCCACCGGATCGATGCCCTTATGCTTTCGGGGGTGATGATGGTGTCGGGATTGAGAATGAGCGTGTAGCGGCCTCTCGCCTGCGCGATAGCTTGATTGTTGGCGCGCGCAAACCCCACATTCTCCCTATTCTCGATAAAGGCGACTTCCGGAAACTTTGGCTTCACGTAGGCCATCGTGTCGTCGGCAGAATCGTTGTCAACCACTAAAACCTCGCCTTGCAGCCCCACAAGCGCCTCTCTCACTGAGCGTAAAGTCTGCTCCAGAAAGTGCTTCGCGCGGTAGCTCACTATGACCACTGTGATATCCAAATGCTCCTATACTCTAAATATGTTATTTAAAATGCACACAAATTTACTAAATTTTTTGTGCATTCTATGAAAAACACTAATTTTACTGCCTAAAATCATCCATAAATAATAAATGGGACTTGTAATTGGCATCGACGTGGGCGGAAGCACCACTAAAATTATTGGCCTTGATGACGGAGCGGTTCACTCGCCCATGTACATCACCGCCACCGACCCCATCACATCGCTTTTTGGCGCATTTGGCAAATATGTGTACGACAACAGCATCGCACTGTCCGACATTGAGCACGTGATGCTCACCGGTGTAGGGGCGTCGGGGGTGACCACGCCCATCTACGGGCTGCCCACAAGCCGCGCCGGCGAATTTTACTGCGACGGATTAGGGGCAAAATTCGCTGTGGACATCGACCCGCTGATGGTGGTGTCGATGGGCACCGGCACCACATTGGTGCAGGTGAAGGGCGACGAAATCAGCCACGCCGGCGGTATCAGTATGGGAGGTGGCACGCTGCAGGGGCTTTCACGCCTGTTACTTAACGTGAGGAATATCCCCAACTTAGTGGAAATGGCTTCACACGGCGACGTTTCGAAAGTGAACCTACAAATCAAAGACATCAGCAAGGAAGTGCTGGAGGGGCTGCCCATGCACGCCACGGCATCGCTGTTCGGCAAAGCGGTGAATAAGCAGGTCAGTAACGAGGACATTGCCAAAGGCATCATTGTGATGGTGCTCGAGACTATCGGCTCGGCTGCCGTGCTCTCCACCCTCAACAGCGGAATCAAGGACTTCTGCATGATTGGCAATCTCACACGCATGACAGAGTGCCGTGAAGTGTTCGCCGTGATGGAAGACCTGTATGGCGTGCGGTTCCACATTCCAGAGAATGCCGTGTTCCTCACAGCCCTCGGTGCCGCCCTCGCCTACGAAACAGGCAAATACCAGCCATTATAGCAAACCTCAAATTCCACTTATTTTTTAACCACGAATCGCACGTATCCCCACGAATTATTTATTATAACAGAGAGTATTGATAGCTAACCTTTTAATGGCCATCTCCTCCACAATAAATAATTCGTGTGAATTCGTGCCATTCGTGGTTCAAAATCGTGCCATTCGTGGAAAAGAAATAGAATGGGGCCGGCTTCAACAGCCCGCCCCATTCAGCGTTTTAAAAAAATAGTATGTTAAGAAACTGCTAATGTTTCATCATCAGAAGCATTCTTCACATATCAAAAAGAGTGAAGAAAATGCTTATTTCACTTCAGCACCCATCACGTTGTACTTCTTGTCGCCAACCTTGATGAGTACCTGACCGTTTTCAACCACCTTTTGAGCCTTAACGTTGCCGGTAGCCACCACGTCGTTGATGCCAGAAGGAGTGCCTTGGCTGAATTCATACACTGCAGAAGCACCAGGAACAGAGAACTCAACCTTTGCCACACGGTAGTTAGTGCCCGAAGGAAGAGCATCTGCAGTGGCCTTGATCTGTACTTCACCAGAGAATTCGCCATCTTCCTTCACGTCGGCAATATCAAGATGGAGCCATTCTGGCACATCCTCACCATCCTCGAGCGACACATTCCACTCTTCGCTGCTCTTGGTAGAGTAAACGCTGATGTAGTCAAACTTAGAAGTGCCTACGGTCTTGCTCCAAGCGCCACCAGCCACTGGGAAGTTATACTTGCCATCTTCGAAAGTGTAGTTCCACATCATGATAGGCCATTCCACATCCAGGAAGATAGATGGAGCGGTATAACCAAGTGAAACAGCGAAGAATTCATCCATGCCATACACTTTAGTTGGGTAGCCTTCATCATCCACGTGGATCATATAGCCATGCTGGCCATAGCCCTCATCCACACAGTCAGTTGAAATAACGGTATAGAAAGTTTTTGCAGCAGCTTTCTCATAGCCAGAAAGCACGATTACGATAGGTTCGTTAATTTCTTCAATCACTTCATATTCCATGCCATCTTCCACTTCCTTGATAGGCATATCAATGAAGCCACGGGTGGCTGCATCAGCTGCGAGTGTGCCCTTGGCTGTGCAAATGAGGTTTCCGATCACAAGCTTGCCTTCAGCATCTTTTGAGGCCTCATAAACTTTAGCCACAAGAGGAGTGGCACCTGTAATGCCTGATGCGCCATAGTACACATGGATTCCACGGAGAGCGTATGGGCTGGCTGGCTGCTCCACATAAAGGCCGAGAGCATTCCATCCTGCACCATTCTTACCAAACCAGTAACCTTCATCAGAGCCTTCAGCAGCAGTGGCACCAGTCAAAGTGATTGTGCCGCCTTTGTCTTTGAAGTTGTCAACCTTCTCACGTGCGCCTGCAGCGAAAAGCTTTGGAGAGAGGTAGCAGTCAACAGGGTTAGTTCCGCTGAGGAAAGAAGCTCGTGGATCATCATAGTAGCCCATCATGCCCTGATAAGAGGTAGTCTCTTTTTTATCATCAGTGTAGTCAGCGAAAAGCTGATAAGTGCTGCTTGACTCTGCACCAGTAGCGGTCAAAGTGGGCGCATACATAGAGCTGCGAATAAAGTTGTCTGTAAGGTTCTCATCTGTTGAGTTCAAGGTAACCCAGCCTTTTGACGAAGTATCATACTTGTCATATTCCCACTTGTAAGAAGTTGCTCCTGTGGATGCATTAGGGAAAGTGACATCGCGCCAGCATGGCGACACGAGAAGTGGGTTGTAGAACGCACCGCCTGTTGAAGTCAATGAACGGTAGAATGAACCGGCAGGACGGTTATACCATGCCTTAGTTGCGCTTGAAGAAGCAGCCTTCTTAGCAGCTTTGCGCTGTGCGTCGGTTGCCATTTCAGCCTTAGCCACAGACACCACGAATGGAGCAACCTCAGAAGCGGAGGCCTTGCTCTGTGCCGCAACAGCGGCTTTCTGAGCAGTTGCAGACATTGCTACAGCTGCTGCGCCGAGTAAAAGTAAACCCTTTTTCATAATTTTTACTTTTAAATTGGTTAATAAAAAGTGAATAATATAAATATCGTTTAAAATTGCCAACGAGGCTCAACTGAGGTCAAAGCCTCGTTGGCAGTAGTAGTCAGTCTCTACAAAAGAGGGATTATCTATTGAATGTTGAGCGTCAACACACTTGAGGCGTCTTGGGAGTCGGTCAAATTCATCTTAACAGGAGCAAGCAGTGAGCTGCTTGAGCAGTTGAATGTGGTAGAGGCAAGCTTTTCAACAAACGTTTTCAGTGCAGGCACTCTCGTTATATAAGTCTGTAGATTGACATCAAGCGTGCCAAGCACAAACTTTATTTGATTATTTCCGGAATACTCCACCGTGAAAGGAGTTCGCATATTCAGGTAAGCACCTCTTTTCGTGCGAATACGCAAAAGCATGGTCTGAGGATACTTCACGTTGTCAACCACATTCAAGCCAAAGTTGAGATACACAAGCGACGCACCATTATAGGCTTTTAGGCCGGTGTTGATGGCGCTCAACAGAGAACCAAACTCACCTTTCGATGCCGATACATCAACTCTCCAAAGAAGGCGCACATCACCCACCACCTTGTTGAGCGCATCAGCAGAAATGGTGATGCGGTTATCTTCACGGCAAAGGAGCGATCCATCATTCTGACGGACAAAATGCTGCACAGTATAGTCCTGGCCGTCGATGGAGTCACGAAGGGTTATCGACTTGCCAAGAGTGAACCCGTCGTGGGTGATGATGGCATTGCGCGATTGCGACTCGGTAATAGAGTCGCCAGTTTCTGGGAAGAAACTTGGAAGCTGAGTGGAGCCATTCAGAATTTTATAGCGGTAGCCTCCAGGAAGATTGAGGTAAACGGTAGGCACCTTTGCGTTGAAGAACGAGTCGGTAAGGGCCACCACCTCGTCAAGATAAGTTTTATCTTCTGTGTCGGCGGCAATTCGAGTCATAATAATGTTAGCGCCATGTTTCTTTCCCTCAAGGTAAAGGGTGTCGCCACTATATTTCATCAAGTCGAACTCATAGTCACCCGTATGTCCATAGCCCTGTTCGTCACGGTCAGTGCCGGGCACATCTTCAGGATTGGCAAAGAGGTGGAAAATGGTGTTGTAGGAGTTGAGCGAAAGCACTGGACCATTGTCAGAAAGCACAGTCCAAAGCGAAGTCTCGCTGCCGTATGTAGGTTCGGAAGAGTCTATATTGGTGAGCTTGGTGATATACTCATTGTTACCAGAAATGGTGACAGTGCCATCATTGCGGAAGGTGAACAGATAGATGTAGCCATGTTCACTTTCTGTGGTGAAATACTCCATCTGCCATTTGCCGCCCTTGTCCACAAGTATGTCTTTATACATCTGGCGGGCCTCTTCGGTGCGCTGAGCAGCGCTCTTGTCGAAGATGTCGGCTTCCTCATGGGTGCATGAAGCCAATCCGCAGCTCAGCAGCAAAGCGGCAATCGCCGAAAATTTATATAATTTCTTCATCATTGTCGAGATTGAATTAAAGTATGATACGATTACTGTACATTTTCAATTTGCTTGCGAAGCTCTACGATGTCGTAGTTGGCCTGACGCTTCTGCACTTCCTCACGTAGTTTGTCGAGATCCACGCCGAAAGAGTCGCGGAGCCATTCACGGGCTATCTGGATTTTCTCCTTCAGAGCTGCCACTCCGTCGATGCCATCCTTGTCCTCCACCTTGTAGGCAAGAATTCGGTTGCCTTCCTTGTCGGTTCTGGTTCCATAATAGTAGTGAGTAACACCGGCTTCATCAGTCTCCTCAACAAATTGGTTGTCGTCGCTGAAATACTGCTTTTTGGATTCGTCCACCTCATTGTTGGTGTAATAATAGTAGCAGTAGTACACTGCATTGGGGTCGTCGCCGCTTGGAGTGGCCCATCCACGACCGGCAAGGTCGTAGAAGTGTTCCCATTGAGCATCGGTCTTCACAATGTAGTTGGCGATAGTCTCAGCGAAGTCCTCACGATAGGCTGAGCTTGCATAGTTGGTCACAAAGCCGAGTGAGAGCACCACACCCTCCTGGCGGTCCTGCCAGTTGCTACTGTCATACTTACCGTTAGAGATGGTGTTGAACTTAGCTGGGTAAGTCTTGGTCTGGTGCAAGATGTGCGAGAACTCGTGGTGCATGGTCTTGAAGTAGTACTCGTTCATCTGCTCGAAATTGCTTACATCGAGAGAGTTCACACGGAAGAGCGACACCTTGATACCTCCTTCAGCCAAACCAAGAATCATAGTGCCGGTAGAGGGATTATAGGCAGGTGAGCCAATCAGGTGAATGATACGTGGGCCGTACTGCTTCAGAAAATCAGGACCTACCACATCCTTATACACATCAAACCACAGATACTTGGCGAGCAGAGCCAGATCCTGCGCCTTCTGGTAGTTGGCAGGCACCAGATTGTAGTTCATATCAGTGCCAACGTCCTGCATCTTGTAGCGGAAATCCAAGTTATACACATCGAGGTAATTCTCTTTCAGCCACTTGTCAAACTTGTAGGTTGCCGAGTTTGGATCCAGCTCTTCACTCTGGTCAGGGAAGATGGTTTCGGTGAATTTATCGTCGCTACAAGAGGTAAAGCCCATTGCCACTGCCGAAGCCATCACTATAGCTGATAAATATTTATTGAATAATTTCATTGTGTTCTGTATGCTTTAAAGAATCATTTTATAAGTACATAGGTGCCTGCGGCCTCAACTGCCGACTCGTCCTTGGTGGTCACATCTTCACGAGTGGTCTTGTCCAAACCTGCAGAAATCACTTCACTTGGAATCTGCATTGCGTAGCGTGGGTCAAGGGTCTTCAAAGTGTAGGCTGTGTTGAAGCGACCGAAATGGTGCGTAATCTCAAGACCGAGACGCTTGATATCGAAGAAGCGCATACCATTGTGCACCGTCTCAATTCGACGCAAGTGCTGGATGCACTGCATGTAAGGAACCTTATCGGGAGTGAGTGAATACTGAGCCGATGGGCAAACCTCGTCGATATGGATAGGCTTAACAATGCCGAAGCCGTTAGGATACTTGCCGTTTTCGTCCTTAGAGTCCTGTGCATAGAACTTCTCAATCTGCTCACGGGTCATGTCCTTGAAATTGTAGTCGCTTCCGCTGCCGAGCTGACGGCGGGCGTAGTCCCAAATGGCGAGGTCTTCCACGCAGCCATCAATGTCGCCGAGGAAGAGCTTAGCCTCTGCACGGCAAAGCAGGGTCTCTTCGGTCCAGAATTCAAGGCGAACCACATGGGCATAACCAATGCCCGACACTTTATCGGTGTATTCAAACTGCTCTGAACTGATGCCGCCAAAGTATGAGCCGTACTCTGCCTGGCCGGCAGTGCCACAAAGGCCATTGAAGCAAGGGTGCATGGAGAATGTCTCTTTGGTTTTTGAGTTCACCCATTTAATATTTTCCCAAGTAGGGCCAGGGCCTTGAATGGTGCATCGGCGAGCGTCGCGGTTGGTGGTGTAGCGATAGCCGTGGGTGCGGCGTGAAGAAGTGGAGTTGGTGGAGATGTCCAAGAACACATTCTTGCGGCTCATGCTGGTGTAGTAGCGGCCAATGTCGCTGATGTAGTACATCGAACCACGATTAGCCCAAATGTCGCTCAGCATGGTCTTAGGGTCAGAGCCGTTGAATGCGGCGTTGGCGTATTCGAGTGCCTTGTCGTATTTGCGGGTGAACACATAGAAGCGAGCAGCGAAAGCGTTGGCTGCGGCGCGGTTGAAGTGATACTTGGGCACTTCGTAAATTTCATCGTTCACAAGTTTCAGGCCGAGCTGAAGATCCTTCTCAATCTTCTCGTATGTCTCGGCAAGTGTGCCACGCTCATAGTGTGGCTTCACACTGGTTTCAGGAGCGGTGATATAAGGGATGCCCTGATACTGCTTGCTCAGTTCCTCACCACGGTAAGGCATACAGAACACCTGAGCAAGAATGAAGTGGTGGTAAGAGCGAATAAGGTAAGCCTCACCGAGCACAGCATTGAGCTTTTTCTGGTCGTCGCTGGTCAAGTCGCCTTTTTCTTGCATTTTCAAGCCTGCCTCGATAGCTGCGTTCGCCACCGCGATAGCGTGATAGCAACCTTCCCAAATGCCGGAGGGGGTGTCGGCGCCGATACCCATGGTCACATCCTCGAAGCGAAATAGCTGATCGTCGGTAGCCGCATAGGAGGCGAGGTTGTAGCGCACGCCATCGGGGTCTGGGGCATTGTTGTCGATCACATTATCAGAAGAAAGCTCACATGGAGTGGAGTAGTTATACTGCATATAGCCGGTAGCGAGCAGCTCTTTAAGCTGTTCCACAGTTTCGAGCTCGACGCGGGTGTCGGGCACCTTATCGAGGAAGTCGCTACAAGAAGTGAACGACAAGAGCGAAACACTGACGGCAGCAATTGCTATATATTTAAACTTCATAATAAAATCTTATTTAAATTAATGTGTTGCTAAAAGTGATTAAAGACCGAATCTCACAGTGAGCGTGAACTGGCGTGGGTTTGGAGAAGCCACACCACCCGAGTTGTAGAACTCTGGGTCTTGACCATTGAGCTTGTCGTCGGCGTAGAGCAGACACAAGTTGGTGGCAGCCAATTTCACTGAAGCGCTGTTGAGGCGCAGAGCCTTAATCCAAAGCTTAGGAATGTCGTAGGTGAGCGACACTTCCTTCAAGCGGATAAAGCCACCGTCGGCCACACGGGCTGAGCTATAGTTGTAGGCGCTGTATGCACGGCTCAAATAGGTGTCGGCATAGTACTGACGGCGTGATGCAATCACAGGAACAGAGGTGTAAGCCTCGTCGCCTGGCATCACCCAGCGGTTCTTGAATTCCTTAGGCATTGCGGTAAGGTCGCTGTAGCCGTAAGAGAAGTCTGGGCTGAGGCGGAGCTTATTGCCGAAGGAGTAGGTGCAGAACACATTGAGGTGAAGTCCCTTCCAGGAGAAGCTGTTGTTGAAACCGCCTGTGATGGTTGGGTCAACAGCGCCCTCATATTTGAGGTTCTTCTTCAGGAGTTCAGAGTCGAACTGCTGGAAGTTGATTTGGTCGTTCGACGACACTTCACCGGTAGTCTCGTTGATCACTTGTGGAATACCGTGCGAGTCCAGACCCACAAACTGATAAGAGAAGAGCGCACGCACTGGATAGCCCTCAAGAGCGAAACCTGTGCCCTGAATCAAGTCCATGGCGCGAGAGCGCGACACGAGCTTAGTAATCTTATTCTTTGCGTAAGCGAATGTGATGTCGGTGCTCCAGTTGAAGCCATCGGCGGCATTCGACTTGATATTGTGAGTGGTGAGCGTGAATTCCACACCATGTGAAGCCATCTCAGCCACGTTGGCATATTTCATTGTCTGTCCGCCCACACCTTCAGTGTACACACGGCCGATAAGGTCGAAGTTGTTACGCTTATACCAGTCAAACACGAAGTTGATGCGGTTGTGCACGAAACCGAGGTCAACACCGAGGTCAAACTCGTGCTTCTTCTCATAGGTGAGCTCGCTGTTGGCAAGGCCGGAGAGGTCAAGGCCAATTTGCTGTCCGCTGGTCTCCTGGTTCCAAAGGCGTGTAGGATAATAGAGCGCCTCGGCGTTGGCATATGAGGTAGGGCCACTTTCTGCAGTAAGCGAATAGGAAGCACGAAGCTTTGCGTAAGTGAACGCGCCACTCTTATAGAAGCGGGCATTGGTGAAGAAGCTCTCCTGATGGGCGTTCCATGCGGCCGACACGTTCCAAGTAGGAAGCCAACGGCTTTGGGTGGTCTTACCCATCTGGTTGCTGCCCTCGTAACGGAGCGTACCGGTGAGCACGTAGCGCATCTTGTAGCTGTAGTTGGCAGTGCCGAAGTAAGCAAGGTTGCGACGATAGGTGCGCTGCTCGCTGAAGTAGGCGCTGTTCTCTTCCTGCATCTGCTTAAAGAGGTCGCTGTTGATGAATGGGATATTACCATTGGCATAAACAATGCCCCAGCCATCGAACGCCTGCGAGTGACGGTCGACGCGGCTGGCCTCCATACCGGCCATAGCGTTCACAATGTGGTCGCGGCCAAATGTGCCGTTCCAGTTCACTGTGCCACGGAACACGTATTGCGACACGTCGTACTTGTTGTGGAACAGCATACCGCCCTTAGGAAGCACGGTTTCAGGAAGTGCGTTCTCCACATCGGGGTCGGTGTAGAGGTAAGTGTTGGCAGAGCGGATAATAGCATCCTCTGGGTCGATACCAGCACGGTAGGCGCGAGCCTGGTTACTGTTTTCCGTCACGAAGTGGTTCTGTTCAGAATTGCTGTAACGGTAGTAGCCAATCATATTCAGCTCCACAGTGTGGTGAGCGTTCATAATAGGCTTAATGTTCAGTTCACCTTGGAACTTCAAGTCGGTCACGCTCAAGTCAATCCAGTTGTTTTCAAGCTCGTTGAAAATATTGAAGTCGGTGTAGTTGCGGCGATAATACACATTTGGGTCGAGCGTACGCGATGTGTTCATCGCATAGCTGAATGGGTTGATATCGAACGAACGGCTCACCGAACCATTCACCACGTCGGTCTGCTGGCTGATGGTGCCCGGAGCTTTCTGCTTACGGAAGCTGTCGGAGGTAAGGAGCTTCACGCGCACACGGCTTGAAAGGTTGTAGAGGGCGTTGGCGTTGAATGTGTAGCGCTCCACGCTCGACGACTTGTACCATCCCGGGTCGGTCATAACCGAAGCGGAAGTGTAGAACGAGCCCTTGTCGGTACCGCCGGAGATGCTCACAGCGTGGTTTTGCATCACGTTGTTGTTGAAGAGCAGGTCAAACCAGTCAGTGTTGCGGAACTCTGCCTCGCGCAGGTAAGCGTTCTTGGCCTGGGTAGTGTTGGCAAGTTCATAGTGGCCTTCACCAGTGATGGGGTCCACAATGTAGTTGTCGAGCATGTTGTACATACGGCCATACACACCGGTCTTGCTGCCACTCTTCAATGAGGCGAACTCAAGCCAGCCCTTTTGCTCCATTTCCTTATAGATACCCATCTGCTCTTGTGAGTTACAGATGTTGTAGTCGCGGTAGCTTGGCTTCATACGGTAAGTGAACTCACCTGTATAATTAATAGATGTGTGACCGGAGCGGCCAGTCTTGGTGGTGACCACAATCACACCCGCCATAGCCTTTGCGCCATAGATAGAGGTGGCAGAACCGTCCTTCAGAATCTGGAAGCTCTCGATATCGTCGGCGTTGAGGCCTGCGATAGCGGAAGAAATCAGCGTCACGGCATCACCTGACGAGAGGTCGTCGGCTGAAAGCTCCACGTTGTCGGCAAGCTCCACACCGTCCACAATCCAGAGCGGTTTCGAGCTACCGTAGATAGAGGTAGCGCCACGCACACGAATCTTTGGTGCTGTACCGAACGTACCTGACACGTTTGACACTTGCACACCGGAAACCTTACCTTCCAAGCCACGGCTGATATCAGCCACACCTGAAAGTTTGGTCTTGTCGGCATCGATCTTGGCTGTGGCACCGGTAAACATACGGGAGTCCACTTTTGCCATACCGGTTACAACCACTCCATCGAGCACCTGGCCGGCCACCTTCAAAGTAATTTTCATCACTCCGCTCTTAACTGCCACCTCTTGCTTCTCGTAGCCCACATAGGTCACTACAATCTGAGATTTGCTGCTAGGCACAGTGAGCGTAAACTTACCATCAAGATCGGTGGCAACACCATTTGAAGGCTTGCCTTTCTGGATTACAGAAGCACCGATTACCGCTTCTCCGTTCTCGTCCTCAACCACGCCACTCACTTTAAACTGAGCTGCCATGGCCAATGTAGAGGCTGCAAAAACAAAGAGCAATAGTAACTTTCTAAAACTCATAAGCACTGATAAATTTTAATTATTATAATTACGTTTTGTGATAATCACATAATAATTTGCCAATCAACTTCTTAACTAACTAATTATAATATCAACCATCGCACGCCCTTATCAGAAAAGAGCATGTATGGCTTCACATTGATACTAATTTGCGACTTTTAAGCGTTCTTTAAGCGTTTCTTAACAAATATATAACATTCAGTCTGCAAAGGAAAACATTTTTTTTCAAATATGCTAATTTTATAAGCAAATTTTACCGATTTTTTTAAAAAAAGCAAGTCTAAACGCCCATTTGCTAACACTTAACTATGTTTTTCACCTTTTTTGATTACGCCCTCCAATTGTTAAAATTTTAGATTTTTGCTATATTTATTCATAAAAAGCCATATCTAAATGCAAGACACATGATAAATGAGTCACCAAACAGGGGTAGCGCATAGCAAAATGACACTCACCCACTCCGCAAGATGCCAACGGCTGAGATTTCGGAAAAAAGAGCCGCCTTTGATTTGAAGAAACCGCTTAAAGATTGTAACTTTGTGATGAATTTATCACACATTATATATTATATATAGGATGGAAGTAGTTTACGAAGACAACCACCTGATCATCGTGAATAAGGCGTGCGGTGAAATCGTGCAAGGCGACCGCACCGGCGACGAGCCTTTGGTGGAGACCCTGAAGCAATGGATCAAGGAAAAATACCACAAGCCCGGCAACGTGTTCTGTGGCGTGACACACCGCATCGACCGCCCAACGTGCGGACTGGTGGTGTTTGCCCGAACAAGCAAAGGATTGTCGAGAATGAACGAACTGTTTCGCAAAGGCGATGTGCACAAAACCTACTGGGCCATAGTGAAAAACCATCCGCCAAAGCAAGCCGACACCCTCACCAGCTACCTACTTCCGCACGAGAAGGGCAACCGCACCGAGGTTCTGCGCACGCCACGCGAGGGGGCGCAGAAGGCAGTGATGAACTACAGGGTGATTGCCGAAGGCGATCGCTACTGCCTGCTGGAGGTGGACCTGCTCACCGGGCGAAAGCACCAGATCAGGGCACAGCTCAGCAGCATAGGCTGCCCCATCAAGGGCGACCTCAAATATGGCGCGCCACGAAGCAATGTGGGCGGAGGTATCTCGCTCCAGAGCCACCGCATCAGTTTCGAGCACCCCGTGAGCCACACCTGGGTGGATGTGACCGCCCCCGTGCCCAACGAGCCACTATGGCAGGCACTTGCCACGGCAGCCTCGCAAAGCAGGCAAAATGAGGACTGACTCCGCTGGATCACCAACATCTTCCGCCTCAGCACTCCACCACTTCAAAAAAAATATGTATATTTGCACACTCAAAATATGTATATTTGCACACTCAAAAGAAATATTCAAATACATTATTATAATAACATTTTCACTTATTAGGCAATAAAATTATGGCAAATCCTGAGTTCAAGTACGCTCCCATGTTTCAGCTGGGACCCGACAAAACTGAGTACCGCCTGCTCACCAAAGAAGGTGTGAGCGTAGGCGAGTTTGAAGGAAAGGAAATCCTTAAAGTCACTCCAGAAGCGCTCACACTTCTCGCACAAGAAGCCTTCCACGATGTGGAATTCAAGCTCCGCCGCGAGCACAACCTGCAAGTGGCTGCAATCCTCAGCGACCCTGAAGCGTCTGAAAACGATAAATACGTGGCACTGCAGTTTCTGCGCAACGCCGAAACCGCAGTAAAGGGCGTGCTCCCATTCTGCCAAGACACCGGCACCGCCATTATCCATGGCGAAAAAGGACAGCAGGTGTGGACAGGCTTTGAAGACGAGGAGGCTCTCTCTCACGGCGTGTACAACACGTTCACACACGACAACCTGCGCTATTCACAAAACGCGCCTCTCAACATGTACGACGAGGTGAACACCAAGTGCAACCTGCCCGCACAAATCGACATCGAGGCCGTGGAAGGCGCTGAATACCGATTTGTGATGGTGGCAAAGGGTGGCGGCTCTGCCAACAAAACCTACTTCTACCCTATGACCAAGGCCACTATCCAAAACGAAGGCACCCTACTGCCCTTCCTCGTGGAGAAAATGAAGACCCTCGGCACAGCCGCATGCCCACCTTACCACATTGCTTTCGTGATAGGCGGCACAAGCGCAGAAAAGAACCTCCTCACCGTGAAGCTCGCCTCTATCAAATACTACGACGAGCTGCCTACCACTGGCGACGAGACCGGACGCGCCTTCCGCGACATCGACCTGGAGCAGAAGTTGCTCAAAGAGTCGCAGAAAATCGGTATGGGCGCTCAATTCGGCGGCAAATACTTCGCTCACGACATTCGCGTGATCCGTTTGCCACGCCACGGGGCTTCCTGCCCTATCGGCATGGGCGTGAGCTGCTCCGCCGACCGCAACATCAAGGCTAAAATCAACAAAGACGGCATCTGGATCGAAAAAATGGACGAGAATCCATCAGAGCTCATTCCCGCAGAGCTTCGCAAACCCGGCGAAGGCGCCAAGGGTGTGGAGATTGACCTCGACAAGGGCATAGACGCTGTGCGGGCTGAGCTCACCAAATATCCAGTGAGCACCCGCGTGAGCCTCAAGGGCACCATTATCGTGGCTCGTGACATTGCACACGCCAAGCTGAAAGCGCGCCTCGACGCTGGCGAGGATATGCCTCAGTACTTCAAGGACCACCCAATCCTATATGCCGGACCTGCCAAGACTCCAGAGGGCTATCCTTGCGGCTCAATGGGCCCAACCACAGCCAACCGCATGGATCCATACGTGGATGAGTTCCAAGACCACGGCGCATCATTAGTTATGATTGCTAAAGGCAACCGCGGACAAGTGGTGACCGATGCCTGCAAGAAGCACGGCGGATTCTACCTCGGCACTATCGGCGGCGTGGCAGCAGTGCTGTCGCAGAGCAGCATCAAGAGCATTGAATGCGTGGAATATCCGGAACTCGGAATGGAAGCCATCTGGAAAATCACCGTGGAAGACTTCCCCGCTTTCATCCTCGTGGACGACAAAGGCAACGACTTCTTCAAAGAAATAGCCAAAAAGGCATGCCCCTGTGTGAAATAACGAAGATGATGTAAAATCGCATCATATATAGAAATAAAGAGGAAGCCGCCAAAGCTAAATATGGCGACCTCCTCTTTTTTTCACGCCTGCCCATCCGATTTAGCATGTGCATACGTTTTTTTTGCCAACGCATCCTTTAGGCAACCATTATGTCCACCCTAAAAATGCGTTCCTTGTGGGCACCTGTGTAAACAAATGTTAAAAATACGCTTTATAACATACTTTTTTGAGCAAAATATTTTGCAGACAGGAGAAAAAGCAGTACTTTTGCATCGCAAATCGCGGGATGGAGCAGTGGTAGCTCGTTGGGCTCATAACCCAAAGGTCGGTGGTTCGAGTCCGCCTCCCGCCACCAATACGAAGACTGAACGATTCAAGTTCAGTCTTTTTTTGTGCCCATTCCATTGGTCGCCTTCAAAAAAAACCGGGCACGGCATAGCGCGCCATCGCAAAAAAAAGAGTAACTTTGCTCATGTATGTATGTGCGTGTGGCGTGGCACACGCCACCAAATCATAAACAAAATTACACATCAGCAATATGGCCAAGTTTGCCGAACTTCTTCTTCCTCTTGCCATTCAAGGCACCTACACTTACCGCATACCGGATGAAATGCAGGCACAGCTGCAAATCGGCTGTCGGGTGCTTGTGCCGTTCGGGCGCAAGAAGATTTACACGGCCATCGTAGCTCTGTGCCACGACCAGGAGCCGAAAGGCTACCAAGTGAAAGACATCATCTCGATGATCGACTCCAAACCCATTCTGCGGTATCCTCAACTGAAATTCTGGCAATGGATCTCGGATTACTACCTCTGCACCATGGGTGAGGTGCTCAAGGCAGCGCTGCCCAGCGGACTGAAAGTGGAGAGCGAAACTTTCATAAGTGTGAACCCCGACTACGAGGAGAGTGAGCCTGGCGAGCTGACCGACAGAATGCGTACCGTGCTCGACTACGCCTCGCAGCGCGGACGCATACAAGTGAACGAGATAGCGCGCCTCACCGAGTTTAAGAATGTGGAGCATATCGTGAACAAACTTCTCGACCTGGGCGCAATCCACGTGTCGGAACGCGTGGTAGACAACTACCGCGCCAAAACCGAGAGCTGCGTGAGGCTCACCATCAACCGTGGCGACGACGAGGCGCTGCACCGCTTGTTCGACGACGTGAAAAGAGCCAAAAAGCAGGAGGCCTTGCTGCTTGCCTACCTCGACCTCTCCCACTGGCTTCAGAAAAGCAAGCCCGTGGAGGAGGTGACAAAGGACGAACTGCTCAAGCGGTCAGCCGTTACGCAGCCTGTGCTTGCCGCCGCCCGGCAGCGCGGCATGTTTGAAGTGTATAAGCGCGCCGTGAACCGCTTCGCCGACCTCGGCACGGCACTCGTTGCGCCACCCACGCTCACCGATGAGCAGCAGCGCGCCTACGCTGAAATTCACCAGTGCTTCAAAGAAAAGCCCATCACCCTGCTCCATGGCGTCACATCAAGCGGCAAGACCTCGATATACATGCACCTCATCAAGGACACCCTCGATGCTGGCAAGCAAGCGCTCTATCTGGTGCCCGAAATTGCACTCACCACACAGCTCACCCGCCGCCTCCGCAAAGTGTTTGGCGACAAGCTGCTCATCTACCACTCTAAATTCAGCGACAATGAGCGTGTGGACATCTGGAAACGGCTGCTCGGCAGTTCCGGCCCATGCGTGGTGATTGGCGTGCGCTCAAGCATATTCCTGCCATACAGCAATTTGGGACTGATAGTGGTGGATGAGGAGCACGACACCAGCTACAAGCAGCAAGACCCCGCCCCACGCTACAACGGGCGCAACGCCGCCATCGTGCTCGCCTCGATGCACGGAGCGAAAATCCTCCTGGGCTCAGGCACGCCAGCCATAGAGGTGTATTACCGCGCCACAAAGGGCACATACGGCCTCGTGGAGCTACTCACCCGCTACGAGGGCATCCAGATGCCCAAAGTGAAAGTGGTGGACATGAAGCTGGCACGGAAAAAGCGCGAGGCCAAAGGCACTTTCTCCCTTGAACTGGTCAGCGACTGCCGACAGGCGCTCTCGGTAAAGGAGCAGGTAATCCTGTTTCAGAACCGCCGCGGCTACTCGCCCTACGTGACCTGCAAAGAATGCGGATGGGTGCCCACCTGCCTGAACTGCGACGTGTCGCTCACCTATCACAAGCACATTCGCACGCTCAGCTGCCACTACTGTGGCTACACCATGACCATGCCAAGCCTTTGCCCCGCATGTGGCTTGCCCGGGCTTGAGATAGCCGGCTACGGCACCGAGCGTATCGAAGACGAGGTGGCGAGCGTGTTTCCCGACGAGAAAATCTCGCGCATGGACTTCGACACCACCCGCAACAAGAACAGCTACGACCGGATTATCGATGAGTTTTCCGCCCATAAGACCAGCATTCTCGTGGGTACCCAGATGGTGACCAAGGGGCTCGACTTCGACGGCGTGAGCATTGTGGGCATTCTGAATGCCGACTCTATGATCAGTTTTCCAGATTTCCGCTCAAGCGAGCGTGCCTTCAACATGATGGAGCAAGTGGCCGGACGCGCCGGACGCTCCCGCAAGCAAGGCACAGTGCTGATCCAGACCACTCGCCCCACCCACCCTATCATCGACTTCGTGAAAAGCCACGACTATAAGGGCTTCTATGAGTATGAGATAGCAGAGCGGAAGCGGTTCAGCTTTCCGCCATTCACCCGCATTGTGAACGTGTACTTAAAGCACCGCAGCGAAGACACACTCACAGAAGTGAGCGTGCGCTACAGCAATATGCTCCGCGAGGTGTTCGGCAACCGCGTGTTCGGCCCAGAGCCGCCTATGGTGGCACGCGTGCAGAATTTCCACATACGCCAAGTGATGCTCAAATTCGAGCTCGCCGCGTCTATGACCAAGGTCAAGGCCATTCTGCGTGGCATCTATGAGCGCCTCGTGGCCACCGACAGCCGAATGAAGAGCACCATCCTCTACTACGACGTAGATCCAATGTAACCACACCCCCCTGAACGATGCATAGATTATAGAAAATTCAATTCAATCAACGGGTTATTCTCTAATTTAATTCAACCAATAGGTGTTTTTACAACTTTCTTACGTACAAGGATGAAACTTTTGTGATTTAACCCAAATCGGTCATTAGAAGTGACTTAATCTGTGTTTAGGTCTGTAATAAATTGAGAATTAATTGTTTATAAAACCATTTTTCTAATGGCGGTCATTAGGAATCTTTGTTTACAAAAAACATACAATCAAGTCATTACAAAGCCAACCACAAAAATAGTGGTTCTAATGACCGATTTGGGTTTAAATGTGTATTCGGCTTTCATTTCTCATTCATTTCTCAAATGCCAAAATCAGAAAATTGCCGTTGTTTTTCATGCTTGTTTTTGTTTTCTCATGCTTTCAATTACAGGTTTCTTGATTTTGTTGTTCCCAATTTGTTTCTTTCGTCATTTTACCATTCCAATTAGTATTGATTATCAGTGTATTATAAGCAATCAGTATAATTCTCAAGAAAAGTATCATGGACTATGTGTTCACCGACAGCCAAGGAGAGCGTGAGTTTGTCGGAAAGATTGACACGGCAAAGGAAGTGGCAGTGTATGCAAAACTGCCAAAAGGTTTCCATATTCCCACGCCCGTAGGCAACTATTCACCAGACTGGGCAATAGCGTTTCAGGAAGGCGAGGTGAAGCACATCTATTTTGTGGCAGAAACAAAAGGATCGATGTCGAGCATGGATCTTCGCGATATAGAGAAGGGCAAGATAGCCTGTGCCGAAAAACTTTTTGCACAGATTTCCACGTCAAATGTGAAATATGGTAAAGTGGATAGTTTTGAGACACTGATGGATATTGTGAAATGATTGGTGTAAATTTTTGTCAAAGACTTCAATTCTGCAATAAGCAGGGTCAGAATATGATATTTTCATCTAACTTATGAGCTGTAATTTCTCCTATTGGTAGTATCGTGGATTTTAGGTAACTTTGTATTCCGACTAAAATTTCTAACACTAAACTATTCACATGCTTTCCGACATTGAAATCGCAAGAAGCACCAAGCTTCGCAAAATCAGCAGTGTGGCTCAAGACCTGGCCATCAGTGACGAACTACTTGAGCATTACGGCCAGTATATGGCCAAGGTGCCTGCCACCATTGCCGACGAGTCAAAGTTCAGGCGCCACCACCTGGTGCTTGTCACCGCCATTAGCCCCACAAAGGCCGGCAATGGCAAGACCACCGTGTCGGTGGGACTGGCCTTGGGAATGAACAAAATCGGCAAACAGGCCGTGGTGGCGCTCCGGGAGCCATCGCTCGGGCCATGCTTCGGGATGAAAGGCGGAGCTGCCGGCGGCGGCTACTCCCAGGTGCTGCCTATGGAGAAAATCAATCTCCACTTCACGGGCGACTTCCATGCCATCACCAGCGCCCACAACATGATTGCCGCCCTGCTCGACAACTACATCTACCAGCATGCGGCAGAGGGATTCAGCCTGAAGCAGAAACTGTGGAAGCGCGTGCTCGACGTGAACGACCGCACGCTGCGCGAGGTGATTACCGGCGTGGGGGCTGCCACCAACGGACCGCTTTCGCAATCGGGGTTCGACATCACGCCCGCCTCTGAGATTATGGCCATTATGTGCCTGGCCACAAGCGTGAGCGACCTTGAGCGACGCATCAACAACATTCTGCTCGGCTTCACTGCCGACGACAAGCCTTTCTATGTGAAGGACCTTGGCGTGGCGGGCGCTATCACCGTGCTGCTGAAAGACGCTTTCAACCCCAATTTGGTGCAGACCACCGAGGGCACCCCAGCCTTCGTGCATTGTGGCCCGTTTGCCAACATAGCGCACGGATGCAATTCGGTGATTGCCACCGAAACGGCGCTCACGCTGAGCCACTATGTGATTACCGAGGCGGGATTCGGCGCCGACCTCGGAGCAGAAAAATTCTACGACATCAAGTGCCGAAAAACGGGGCTAACCCCCGACGTTACAGTGCTCGTGGTCACCGCACAGGCGCTCAAGATGCACGGCGGCGTGCCATACGAAGAAATCAAGAAGCCAAATCTTGAGGGCTTGAAAAAAGGCTATTGGAATCTCGACAAACACGTGAAGAATATCCAGTCGTTTGGGCAGACGGTGGTCATAGCTTTCAACAAATTCGCCACCGACACCGATGAGGAGATTGCTGCACTTCGCCACCACTGCGAGAAGGAACTCGACATCGGCTTTGCCGTGAACAGTGCCTTCACCGATGGCGGCGAGGGGGCAAAGGAGTTAGCCACACTGGTAGCCGACACCATCGCACATCATCCTTCAAAGCCTCTCCAGCTCGCCTATTCCGACCACGACACTATCGAGGACAAGGTGAAGGCTGTGGCTATGGGCACTTACGGAGCTGGAAGCGTGACTTTCTCAAACACCGCAAAAAAAGCCATCAAGCGCATCAAAGAGCTGGGCGTGGAGCATTTCCCCATCTGCATCGCCAAGACGCAATACAGCTTCTCCACCGATGCCACCGCCTATGGCCCTACCGAAGGCTACGCATTTGAGGCGCGCGACATCGTGATCAACACTGGCGCAGAAATGATTGTGATTATAGCAGGCCCCATTCTCCGAATGCCAGGGTTGCCAAAGGTGCCACAGGCCATGCACATTGCCCTTGATGAAAATGGTGATATCACCGGCCTATCATAAAATCCGCCCACCAAACATTACCGACAAAATATAAGAGCGTGCCGAATTAATAATTTTCGGCACGCTCTTGTTTTGCTATTTCAGACCGCAACGGCGGTTAATTAAACATATCGTTCACAGTGGATTGGTCTTCTGCCGCCACAGCCTCCTGCCGCTGTTTTTCTTCATCTTCGCCATTTCCAGATCCGGAGTGCTCGTGCACCACGCCTCCCTCGTTGTCGTAAATACGCTCGCCACACATCTTAAAGTCGGGCGGTATGACAAAGGTGGCGTTCTCATCGTAGGGCAGCGCCTTGCTGTCGAACACCTTCCGCAGGAATTTACCGAATATAGGAAGTGCAGCCGCGGCACCCTGTCCCTCGCCGGTGCTCTGGAAGTGAATGTAGCGGTCCTCCCCGCCAAACCACACGCCACACACGATTTCGGGCGTGAAGCCCACCCACCAGGCATCGGCGTTATAGTTGGTGGTACCGGTTTTGCCACACACATCGCCCTTGAAATTATATTCGCTCAGGCGGCGGCCCGTACCGCGGGTGACCACGCCACGGAGCATGTCCACCATACGGTAGCTCGACTCGATGCTGATGGCCTGGTTCTGCTTAGGGAAGAACTCGGCTATCACATTGCCGCGGTTGTCACAGATACGGCTCACCATCAGCGGCAACGAGCGCTGCCCGTAATTGGCAAACGCCGAGTAGGCCGAAACCATCTCAAGCAGTGATATCTCGCAGGATCCCAGCGCCAGGGTGAGCGTGGAGTCGAGCTTCGACGTGATGCCAAAATCGTTATGCAGAGCATCGACAAGAGCAGGAGCGCCCAGCCGCAGCAAAATTTGAGGCGGAATCCAGTTGCTCGACACGGCAAGCGCATCGCGTAGCTGCGGATGCGATCCTAATCCATGCCCGCCGCCTCTCGGCTGCCATTTTCCGAATCCTCGGGTGGAGTTCTCAAAGTCGGTGCTGCATGGGGTGAAGCCATTCTGCATAGCAAGCGAGAACACAAATGGCTTGGCTGTGGATCCAATCTGGCGTGTGCCGGTCGAAACCATATCATACTTGAAATGCTTAAAGTCGGGGCCACCCACATACGCCTTTACCTTGCCTGTGCGCGGATCCATGGCCACCATGCCACAGCGCAGGAAGGTCTTCATATACATAATGGAGTCGCGGGGCGACATCACTCGCACGATTTCATGGTCGGGAGCGTTGTAGTCGAACACGCGCATTTCCATCTTCTCATTGAAGGCTTTCATAATTTCCTCGTGGGTCTTACCCTCCGCCTTCATGGCACGGTAGCGCTCAGTGGAACGAATGGCCATTTCGATGACCTTTTCCTTGGTAGCCTTCGACATCTCTTCCGGATTGTGGGTGTAGGGGTCGGTGTATTTACCGCCGCACTCATTCTGGAAAAAGCGCTTCTGTGCCTCCTGCATGTGCTCGCTCACGGCCGCCTCAGCCATTTGCTGCATGCGCGAGTCGATGGTGGTGTAAA
Source organism: Porphyromonadaceae bacterium UBA7572 (assembly GCA_002476625.1). GTDB lineage: Bacteria > Bacteroidota > Bacteroidia > Bacteroidales > Muribaculaceae > Sodaliphilus. The sequence goes on from DLLC01000064.1 coordinate 124,392, forward strand.
TCTTCAGACCGTCGCTGTAAATGTCGTAGTTACGGCCGTCTTTGCGCTTATTCTTCTTGCACCAGCCATACACTGGATTGTTGTCCCAGTTATATTTGTCGGCATAATACGCATTGATGTTTGAGTACTTGGTGGAATCTGGCTCGTCGGCCATGAGAATGCGCCGAAGTTCCTCCCTGAAGTATGGCGCGATGCCGTCTTCGTGCGACTCCACCTTGTGCTCGTTCAGAATCAGCGGCGACGACTTCAGCGCTGCACACGACTCCGAGGTGAGCATACCAGCCTTGTACATCTGGTCAAGCACCACGTTTCGCCTCTCCTTCACGCGCTCAGGGAATCGGAAAGGATTGTAGTACGACGGATTCTTGCACATACCCACCAGTGTGGCCGACTCCTGCACATTCAGGTCCTTCGGCTTTTTGCCAAAGTAAACCCATGCCGCGCTACTAATGCCCACCGCGTTGTTCAGAAAGTCGAACTGGTTGAAGTACATCTTCACAATCTCGTCCTTGGTGTAGTACCGCTCAATCTTTATGGCGATAGCCCACTCTATTGGCTTCTGGAGCGAGCGTTCAAACAGACTCGAAGACTCTGGAGAATAGAGCTGCTTGGCAAGCTGCTGCGTGATGGTGCTGCCACCGCCCGCGCTGTGATTGCCCATGATGATGCGCTTCACGAAAGAACGAAGCAACGCCCTCACGTCGATGCCGGAATGCTGCTCAAAGCGCACGTCCTCGGTGGCCACCAGCGCATCCTTCAAATGTGGCGACATCTGGTCGAAGTCCACATACGAGCGGTTGCCCTTACTCCGGTAAAACTTGCCCATCTCCACGCCATCCGAAGTGTAGACAGTGGTGGCATAGCGGTCGCGCGGGTGCATCAGCTCCTCCACAGGTGGCATATAGCCGATCACGCCGTTATAAATAAGAACTGACAGTATCAGCAAAAAGGCCATAAAGCAGGCCAGCGACCACCACATCACCTTAATCACAGTGGTGGTGTACCGGCCCGACGGCTTCACATTTCTCTTCTTGACATTCGTTTCTAATCCCATACGGTTATATTTGGAGTTTCACTTAATAATATAATAATAAAAAATACTCTGCTGGAAAATTTAATACAGTGCATATTCAAGCCAACCAAAGAATAACTCACTCTCTAAATTAATAAAACCAGAACAAAAAAAATCAAACAAAATAAAATTATAAAAGCTAAAAAATAGTACCATTGGTTGTATTTTGAATGCTCATAATAGTCTATTATTTTCTCTCCCCTGTTGTCATATTTATAATATAGATATATCAGAACCATAATTACAGCGATGCTTAAATAATATTCAAAAGGAGGTATCAAACAAGAGTAGTAAAGTTCGATTTTTTTAAAAGTCGCACTAACTATATAAGTTACTGGGCATAAAAAACCGAAGACCCCACAATAAACAGATCCTCTATCATCAAAACAACGTCCTTTACTCCAAAAGAAAAAATAATAGTTGACTACACTCATTTTGTTTAATTTAAAACTCTCTTTCAATCCAATCATAAAATTGATCTCCCCAAACAGCATCAGCAACCCCCAATCCAACAGAAAGAAATGGGCCCACAACAGGGACAGAACTTACACCACATGTGATACATGCCACTGCAAAACGCACACCAGCTTTTATTTTA
>DLLC01000035.1:0-4762 GCA_002476625.1 Porphyromonadaceae bacterium UBA7572
GGTGGACTCTTTCTACATCTGCGATGAGGAGTGGAACAAGGAAAAAGAGGTGACTGTGATGGATATGGGCGTCGATTCAGATGACGATATTTGGCTGATGGACGAAACCCCTCTCGAGGAACTGCTTGAAGACGAAGGTCAGCGCTTGAAGTTTGTGTTCGACATGGTGTCGGAGCGGTACTTCTATATGCGGCTAAGGGAAACCATTCCAGGCCGCTCACTTCACGACCCACTTTGCACACGCAAGGAGGGAAAGGCCCCGAAGGAGTTTTTGGAGATGGAAAGCCCTGCTGCCACTCCCAAGGCGGTAAACACCAGCATCGATGAGTTGGGTGAGGATTTCTATGGCGATGACAGCTATAATGATGACGAACTCACTGATCTTGACGCTTTCGACGGCAGCTCTATCGAGTAACATTCGTTGTACAAAGGGCGGTGCGTAAAAAATAATGTATGCGCTAAGGCAATTCTCCTGATATGGGGGTGAGAGGCCTTAGCGCATTCTTTTTTTTGTGGGGCATTCACTGCGAGGTGCAATAGCGCTCTTTAAGTGGAATTAGAGGTCTTTGCGCTCGAATTCCGTTTTTTGTAGCCGAACCACCGCTTCTCCATTGCTGTTGAGCAGCTCCATGTCGGTGCTGATGTTGCCCACCTTTTTGCAGGAGACGGTTTCTTCGAGTTTAATCAGAAGCTGCGTTTCTTTTTCGGTGTCGGAGCACTTGTTGTGATAGTATTTGAGGTCTTCAAACTGTACATCGTTCTCTTTTGTGGGGTCGATGTGGACCAAGCCTCTAATGATGTTGCACTTGGTGAGCACGTGCACGGAGCGCATGTCAATGTCGATGACAAGGCGAATTTGATTATTGAGCACGTTTTCGCCCTCTATTTCCTTTACAATCCACGGACCATTCAGCAGGTCGAAGTTGAGCTGGCGCAGTCGCATCACCTCTTTCCCAGAGGCATTTTTCAGCACCATATAGTTGATGTTGTAGAGCGATTCAATTTCTATGTCGGTCACCTCGCTGAAAGCGTCCATCACGGTGTTTTGGCTCGTGATGCTGCTGCATTCTCCGCCGCCGGTAATCATTTGGCTAAACGAGATTTTGTTGCCATTCAGAGAGAATCGCCCGTTGATGGCGCTGCACCCGTTGCACCCATACACCTGGTTGCCATTTTTGAAGTCGAGATAGATGTATGCCCGCTCGTCGGTGAAAATGTCGATGCCTTTCACGCTGAGGATGGTCCACTCGCCGTAGAGCTGCTTTTCGGGGGCTGTTATTGCCACCGTTTGCAGTCCGCTATTCTTGCTCGCCATCTGCTGTGCCAGCGGAATTGCCACCGCCTGCTTCTCGTGCACACCTCCCTTGGCATTTCTGGCAGCCTTTTGAGCGTTGGCGTTCAGAGATGTGATGGCCATGCATGCCGAAAGGGCAATGATAATATGCTTGTTCATCAATAGAATTCCTAATTATGATATTTTAAATCTCAAATTTCGCAAAATTCCATTAATTACACAAACCTTTTAATAATAATTGGCTTTTAAGTGCCACGAGCCCTTTTGTGGTGAGCGGCAAGTGCGGCGAGCGCCAGCTAAAGTTAAGTACTGCTTTCCTATAAAAAAAATTAAATTTTGTGGTGATGAGGGTTTATGTGGTGGGAATGCGTTAATTTTGTAGCATCAGACTGGCTATGCTTATCCAAATTCGTCATAATATATTCTTGTTGCTGGCAGTGGCCGCATCGATTCTTTGTCATGCGCAAATCAATACCGACCAGGTGATGCGCATAGGGCAAAACTCACTTTATTTTGAGGACTATGTGCTTTCTATCCAGTACTTCAACCAGGTTATCAAGGTGAAACCATATTTGGCCAAGCCCTACTTCTACAGGAGTGTGGCCAAGCTCAGCCTTGGCGACTACAAGGGCGCGGAGAACGACGCCTCGCTGTGCATCGACCGTAACCCGTTTATAGTGGATGCCTACCAGGTGAGGGGAGTGGCACGGCAAAACTCCAGGAAATTCGCCGAGGCAATTACTGACTACGACAAGGCGCTGAGCATTCAGCCCGACGACAAGAACTTTATGTTCAACAAGGCACTTTGCCAGCTTCAGCTCAAACAGTATCACGAGAGCGACTCCACATTCCGCCTTCTGCTGAGGCGCGACAAGAAAAACGAGAGAGTATATTTGGGCTTGGCGCAGATTTGCATCGAAACGGGCGACACCACCCAGGCGCTTGGCTTTATCGACAGGAGCCTGACCATTTCAAAAAACTCGCCCACAGCCTATGCCGTGCGTGCTCAAATTGAAGCTCAGCATAGCGATTTCCAGGCGGCTGTGGCTGATATGGACTCTTTGATAAAATTGGAGCCTAAAAATGTGAACAACTACATTAACCGCGCCTATTTCCGCTACAAAGCCGACGACTATTTTGGGTGTCTGAGCGACTACGACTATGCCATTACACTCGACCCTGAAAACGACGCGGCCATCTATAACCGCGCACAGCTCAACTCGGAGGTGGGCGAGTACGGCAAGGCCATCGCCGACTTCTCCACCGTGCTGAAGCGCGACCCTCAGAACTTTCTCGCGCTGTATAACCGCTTGCAGCTCTACCTGATGACGGAGCAATACCGCAAGGCTCTTGGCGACTACGACCGTATTCTCAAAAAGTATCCCAACTTTGAGTCGGGCTACATGCAGCGCGCAGCCGTGAAGCAGAAACTTGGCGACCTGAAGGGCGCACAGCGCGACAATGAGCGCGCAATAGCCATCTTCAAGAAGAAAGGAATCAGAGTGTCGTCGTTCAACCCTGCCGACCTTGAGGTGAAGAAGGCGGAGAAGAAAATGGCGCAAGAGATAGAAAATGCGAAAAAAGGCATAGAACAGCCTGAAACGGAGGAGGACATCGTGAAGAAATTCAACAAGCTGCTCACCGTTGAGGACGACAACGGGTTGAAGCCGGAATACGACAACCACTCACGCGGACATATCCAAAACCAGAATGTGGACATAGAGCCGATGCCTATGTTTTTCCTTACTTATTATGATGTGGTGAATAAGCTGAATGGCAAGACACAGTACATGAAAGAGGTGACGGAAGTGAACGACACGCACTTGCTCCCGAAAATGCTTGCGCTATCGGCTGATGCCGTGCTACTCGACTCTGCCGCCATTAATAGCCACTTTGAGAGCATAGACTACTACAATGGTATGCTGGCGGTGTCGAAGCCGCGGTCGATCGACTATTTTGGCAGGGCTATGGACTTTATGATGGTGAAGAATTATGAAAGCGCCATTGCCGACATCAATCGAGCCATCGACTTGCAGCCAAAATTCGCGCTTGCCTATTTCTTGCGTGCCGGTGCATATTACATGCAGCACCAGCTTGAAAGGGGAGGGGCTTCTAAAGACAAGTCCCCCAGCCCAGATGCCGCTGCAGCTGCAAAACTGCTTGTGCAGAACACTTCCGATGAGAAGCTGGCAGCAGCGCTTGCCGACTTTAACGAGGTGCTGAAGCTGTCGCCAAAAAGTGTGTACGCCCTTTACAACCGTGGGTTCATCTATCTGCTGATGGGCGATTACACCTCTGCCATCAACAGCTTTAACGAGGCTATCGCCATCAAGCCCGACTTCGGGGAGGCTTTCTATAACCGTGGACTGATGTACTTTAAGTTGGGCAATCGCGATAAAGGCGTTTCCGATTTGAGTAACGCCGGAGAACTTGGCGTGCTGCCAAGCTACAATGTGCTGAAGCGTATGAGCTATTGATGCGGATCACCCATAGGAGGACGCTGTTTTTTTACAGAGTAGCTCAGGTTAGCCATGGATCATCACCACGAAGGTAGGCATAAATGGATTTTTTTGGATAGGTGATTGTGCGTAATTTTGCATTATCAAAATGAGAAAGCCCACATAGAGAAAACACCCAAAGAAAAAGTACTCAACTTCTATACCTTAGACATACGCTCAGCGAATAGGACGATGCGAGCCATAGCTGCGCACTATACAGCAAAAAAATAACGTAATTAGGCGTGGCCTGCTCAAGGCTCGGCGTGTGCGCCATATCTGTGCTGCTGGCAGTGGGCACGGCTGGGAGCTGGAAGCAAGGAAATTCTTGGCAGAAATTAGCTTTGTTTTTTTTCGGAAATCCGAATTATTGTGTAAATTTGCATCTTGATTTATAATGCAATGTAGTGCCGTTGTATGGCACGAATAAACTAACAAAACTGAAGTATGATCAACATTAAATTTCCTGATGGAAGTGTGAAGCAATTTGAGAGTGGCGTAACTCCACTTGAAATTGCGAAAAGTATTAGCGAGGGTCTTGCCCGCATGATTCTCGCTGCATCATTTAACGGTGAAGAGTGGGACATCACTCGCCCCATTTGTAGCGATGGCGAGATTAAGCTCTTCAAGTGGGACGACAAGGAAGGCAAGCACGCTTTCTGGCACACCTCCGCCCACTTGCTGGCAGAGGCTCTTCAAGAACTGTACCAAGGTATTCAATTCGGTATCGGACCAGCCATTGAGAACGGCTTCTATTACGATATCGACCCAGGAGAGAACACTATCACAAGTGCCGATTTTCCAAAAATAGAAAAGAAAATGCAGGAAATTGTGTCGCGCAAAGAAGCTGTGGTCCGGGCCGACATTTCCAAGGCCGACGCCTTGAAGATGTTTGGCGATAAGGGGCAGACGCTCAAATGTGAGCTCATAAGCGAACTTGCTGACGGCACAATCACAACATACACCCAAGGCA
>DLLC01000035.1:4807-5667 GCA_002476625.1 Porphyromonadaceae bacterium UBA7572
CACCCAAGGCAATTTCACCGACCTGTGCAAAGGCCCCCACATTCCAAGCACCGAGCCGATAAAGGCCGTAAAGGTGCTGTCGATAGCTGGCGCCTACTGGCGCGGTGACGAGAAGCGTCAGCAGCTGGTGCGCGTTTACGGTATCAGCTTTCCCAAAAAGAAGATGCTCGATGAGTACCTTACCCTTCTGGAGGAAGCCAAGAAGCGCGACCACCGTAAGCTCGGTAAGGAAATGGAGCTCTTCACATTCTCTGCCAATGTGGGCCAAGGACTGCCTCTGTGGCTTCCAAAGGGCGCAATGCTCCGCAACCGCTTGCAGGATATGCTCACCAAGGTGCAGCGCAAGTATGGCTACCTGCCAGTGATTACTCCACACATTGGCAACAAGAGCCTGTATGTGACTTCTGGCCACTATGCAAAATATGGAAAAGACTCATTCCAGCCCATTCACACTCCAGAGGAAGGCGAGGAGTACTTGCTCAAGCCAATGAACTGCCCTCACCACTGTGAGATATATCGCTCCTCCCCCCGAAGCTATAAGGATCTGCCTTTGCGCTACGCAGAGTTTGGCACCGTTTACCGTTACGAGCAGAGTGGTGAGCTTCACGGACTTACCCGTGTGCGCAGCTTCACGCAAGACGATGCCCACCTCTTCTGCACACCTGAACAGCTCAAGCAAGAATTCCTTGCAGTGATGGACATTATCAACTTTGTGTTTAAGACCTTTGGCTTTGAATACGAGGCTCAAATCTCGCTCCGCGACCCTAAGCATAAAGAGAAGTATGTGGGCTCGGACGAGAACTGGGAAAAAGCAGAGCGGGCTATCATCGAGGCTTGCGAGGAGAAAGGACTGAAAGCCG
>DLLC01000035.1:5699-5843 GCA_002476625.1 Porphyromonadaceae bacterium UBA7572
CAGGTGGAAGGCGAAGCCGCTTTCTATGGTCCAAAACTCGACTTTATGGTGAAAGATGCTCTTGGACGCCGCTGGCAGCTCGGCACCATTCAAGTGGACTACAACCTGCCAGAGCGCTTCGGACTGGAATACACTGGAAGCGAC
>DLLC01000026.1:0-2650 GCA_002476625.1 Porphyromonadaceae bacterium UBA7572
ATAATTAAAAACCAACAATTTAACAGCACCAGTACCAGCGTTTCTCTTTTTTCTTTTTTTATCTGACATAATGACTATTGGTGCTTTTCTTGTTTTTTTATTATCTTTGGGGGTACTAATTATCATTAACATTTGCGGATTTATGGAAAAGAAAAATTGTGTTTTGCGATTGTTGTCATCATCGTTGGTGGTGCTGGCATTGGCTCTCTGCACGGGGAATGCCTACGCAGAAACCACCGATACGCTGACTTCAACGGAAGAGACTACTCTCGAAACGGCTATCAGCTTTATGGATAAAGGCATGGTGGATACAGGCATCGACATGCTGATTGACCTTGATAAAATTCATCATAGCAACAGGTATGTGATCTATGAGATTGTGTATGGCTATATCATCAAGCAAGACTATACCAATGCCTATCAGTGGGCGAAAAAACTTGTGAAGCTGAAAGACCGTGATGCCGACTCTTATTTTATGGCTGGCAATGCCTATGACTACTCTGGGCATCGTGCCGAGGCGGTCAAGCTGTATGAAGAAGGACTGAAAAAGTTTCCGCAAAGTGGGCGGCTTTGGGTGGAAAAAGGGAATATTGCCTACATGGACAAAGACTATGATGAGGCGGTGCGGTGCTATGAGGAAAGTGTGGAACGCGACCCTCAATATGGTGCTGCCTATTACCGGCTCGCTAATCTTTTCAGCCAATCCGATGACCCAGTTTGGGCGGTGATGTATGCGCAGATGTGCGAGTTCAAGGAGAGAAAGCCCGGCCGTGTGGCGCAGATGGGGCAGCTGATTTACGCCCTGTACCGCGACAATGTGAGGCGTAATGAGAAGGGCGAGGTGAAGGTGTCGTTCACCAAGCATGTGTCGCTATCGCCCTACGCATCGTGCGATGCCGAAGTGCCGTTTAATTACTTTTTTGAGAACATTCACTTAATCCTGAGTCCGGGAGTGCTTTCCGCCGACACGCTCTCGCTCCAGGACGTGGCAACGCTTCATCGGAAATATGTGGAAATGGCCGACACGATGGCTCATGACTACTACGATGTGCCTATCCTTGATTTAGAGCGTGCCGCCCTTCACGCTGGGCACCTCGATGGCTACATCATATGGATGCTTTGGGGCGCTGACGAGCAAAATGCGGCACGTGTGTTTGACAATGATGATTGCCGCAATAAGGCCGATGCGTTTGTGAATTGGTACACTGATGAGTATTCCCCCACAGGCAAGCATGAGAGGGGCGTGGCTCGTCCTCACACCACAGTGGCTTCTGCTGTGCCCGTTCCAAGGGAGAAGGACCTGCTCGATGCCAAGGCCTGCAAGGCGCATAAAGCCGAAATACGGGCTGTGGCTAAGTGGATGCTTGATGCCGTCCCCGACTCTTTAAGCCTCTTGCAGAGGAAGATGACTAAAGCAATGACCTTGTGGCTGATTGGCACCGATGACATGTCACTTTCTATGGATGGGGATGCTCAACTGATGAGGTTGCCGACTCTCACATATTTCTTTGCGGCGGCTATTGATTATGCCACAAGCCGTGGAATAAAGGAAATGTCGGCCGATGATTATGTGGCTGTGATGATGACCGTGGCTGCTTATGCCAAGCGGCATAAGGGGGCTCTTGCACTGGGTGAGGAATTGACCAAGTTTGTGATGCAGGACGATGAGGCGCTCCGGGCTGCATTCCGGGCTGAGTATGCAAAGATGCACTCGCAAAAGAAAAATTCAAAGTGAAATCTTTGTGCGGGCGCACCCCGAAGTTGCCAAGCCAAAATCAGGTGAATCCACATTTTGAATTCTGACGCGCGAGCCGTGCGTCCCTATGATAATATCTGTATTTCCTGTGAGCCGAGGTCCGCTGCGTGGATATGATATTAGTAGAGGGGACACGAAATTTCGTGTCCCCTCTAAATGTGTATTTTAACCCACTCTCTGTGGAATTTGTGCGGTGGCTTACAGTGCGGCCTTCAGGCGGCGAATGAAGTCGTCGGCTTCGTCGATGGTGAGCACCAGTGGCGGAAGCAGGCGAATCATATTGGTGCCGCTTGCGCCCGTGAACACGTGCTGCTCGTGAATGAGGCGGCTGCGCAGCTCTTTCACGGGGTGGTCAAACTCCATGCCTATCATCAGTCCGCGTCCTCTCACTTCCTTGATGCCGGGTATTTTCTTCAGTTCGGCAAGCAGGTGCTCGCCCACTTTGTGGGCGTTTTCCACCAGATGCTCTTTCTCAAAGATTTCAAGCACGGCGATGGCTCCGGCGCACCCGAGGTGGTTGCCGCCGAAGGTAGTGCCGAGCATGCCATACACAGGCTTGAACTGGGGACTGCAAATCAGGGCGCCCATCGGGTAGCCGTTGCAGATGCCTTTCGCCATGGTCACGATGTCGGCCTTGATGCCGTTCCACTGGTGGGCGAAGAATTTGCCGGTACGCCCGTAGCCACTCTGTATCTCGTCGAGAATCAGCACCACGCCGGCGCTCTTGGTGAGGTCGCGGAGCTGGTGCATAAACTCATCGGTGGGCACTTGTATGCCGCCCACGCCCTGAATGCCTTCTATGATTACCGCCGCCACGTCGCCTTTCGCAATCTCAGCCTTCACGGCGTCGATGTCGCAGAAGGGCACAATGGTCACGTTAGGGGTGACGTTGAC
>DLLC01000026.1:2700-3329 GCA_002476625.1 Porphyromonadaceae bacterium UBA7572
GTGACGTTGACGGGTGCCTGTATCTTGGGATTGTCGGTGGCCTCTACGGCGAGCGATGTGCGTCCGTGGAAAGCCTTGCTGAATGCGATGACACGCTTTTTGCCGGTGTGGAACGACGCCAGCTTCATGGCGTTTTCATTGGCCTCGGCGCCAGAGTTGATGAGAAACAGCTGGTAGTCGTCGTAGCCACTGGCCTTGCCGAGCTTCTCTGCCAGACGCTGCTGAAGGCTGTTGATGACGGAATTGCTGTAGAACACCAGGTTCTCGGCCTGGTGCTTCAGCGCTTCCACGTAGTGGGGGTGGCTGTGGCCCACAGAAATCACGGCATGGCCGCCGTAGAGGTCGAGATATTCAGTGCCGTGGCTGTCGAAAGTGTGGCATCCACGTCCTTTCACTATCTCAACGTCGAATAGGGGATATACATCAAATAGTTTCATCCTTTTAGTCTAAATTTTTTTAAAATGCAGATGCCTTGAGGCACAGGCCCGTGCGCTCGGGCAGGCCGAACAGCAGGTTCATGTTGTGCACAGCGGTGCCCACAGCGCCTTTAAGCAGGTTGTCGATAGCGGAGGTGATCAGAATCTTGCCGTCGATTTTGTCGATGTGTACGAGGCACTTGTTGGTGTTCA
>DLLC01000028.1:0-23530 GCA_002476625.1 Porphyromonadaceae bacterium UBA7572
AAATTTTACCGGACAGCAATAACTTTGAATATTGGTGCGCCACTTGCGTCACCGTGCGCGACAAGGTGAGCGGACGAAATGTGCGCCTTCGCCTCAACGCCCCACAGCGCCATGTGCTTGCCGAGATGGAACGCCAGCGGCTGCTGGGCAAGGGCATACGCATAATTTTGCTGAAGGCCCGCCAGTGGGGCGGCTCTACACTGGTGCTGATGTATATGGCATGGATTCAACTGGTGCTGAAGCGCAACTGGAACAGCATTATCTGTGGGCATAAGCGGAGCACGTCGAGCGTGATTAAAGGGATGTATTCCAAGCTCTTGCAGCATTATCCAAAGGAATTGCTCGATGGCGGTGGGCGTATGGAGTTTAAGACTTTTGAGGGCAACGCCAATGCCAAAGTCATCACTGGCCGCGACTGCCTGGTGCTGATGGGCACGGCACAGGCTGATGATGTGGTGCGTGGCTACGACATAGCTATGGCGCATTTGAGTGAAGTGGCATTCTGGCCAACCTCCACGATGCGCAATCCTGAAGATGTGATGCGCTCTATCGATGGATCGCTGCTGGTGGGCGGCCTCACCGTTGAGGTGCTGGAGTCCACAGCCAATGGCATCGGGTCGTATTTTCATAACGAGTGGCTGCACTCGGTGAACGGCGAGACCGACAAGCAGGCGGTGTTCATCCCGTGGTATGAGATTGAAATCTACCGCTTGCCAGTGGATGAGGCCGAAATTCCTGCGTTGTGGCGCAGCCTCGATGCCTATGAGCGTAACCTGTGGCGCATAGGTTGCACCCTTGAAATGATTAAATGGTATCACGAAAAACGCAAAAGTTACCTCTCGCACCATAAGATGATGGCGGAGTTCCCGACTAACCCCACCGAGGCGTTCAGCACATCGGGGCGGTGCGTGTTCTCGCTTTCGCGGCTTAATGCCATGAGAGCGCACTGCCATGAGCCTCTTGCGAAGGGTGAATTGAAGATTCAGCATGGAAAGTGGCGCATAATGGACGAGGGCGCCGCCCGGCTTAAGGTATGGAAAATGCCCACAGCAGGTGATAAATATGTGGTGGGCGTGGACATAGGCGGGCGCAGTGACGGCGCGGACTATTCAGTGATTTCGGTGATTGCCCATCGCGATGGCTTCTGTGAGACGGTGGCACAATGGCGTGGACACATCGACCACGACTTGCTGATAGAAAAGGCAATGGATATAGCCACGTTCTACCACCAGGCGCTGCTGGTGGTGGAGAGCAATACGCTGGAAACGCACGCCGCAGATGGCGGCAAGTCGGCTTTTCTGTTGAGGCGGCTGAAAAGTGAGTATCCCAATGTGTATAGCCGGAGAGTGAAGAATGGCGGTGTGAAGGTGGGTTTTCAAACCAATGTGCTCACCAAGGCTCAAGTTGTCAATAATTTGGTGGCGATGGTGCGCGATGGGCTACTGGTGGAACACGATGCCGACGCCATTGATGAAATGAGCTGGTTTGAGGAGAAAGTGGGTGGTGGTTATGGAGCCATTGATGGTAAGCACGATGATATGGTGATGTCGCGCGGTATAGCGCTGTTAGTTATCTACACCTATGCCTCTATGAATCAATCCTGTTGTGCCGACTTCCCTTCCGCCACGTCCTCGCAACCGTCTGCACCTACCTCGCTTGAGGGCGTGCTCGATCGTCAATAGCTGGAAGCCCAGAAATGGCATAAAAAAAGGGATAGTCTCCCGACTTTCCCATTTCCTTAAATACACAATTATCTATAAAACAACTATTTTGAATCAAGATGACGAGATTTGCTTTCTGCTTTTGTGCAAATCCGTGTGGAGTATGTTATTTGGAAGATTTTTAATCGTCTGCCTTAAATAACACTGCAAAGTTACAACAAAATTTTATATTGGCAAGCGTTTGTATTAAAAAATATCATTTTTTCGGCTAAAAAAGTGATATTTTTGTTTGTTTATGCTGTAAAAAGTTACTTTGTCGGTTTTTCGCTGACATATAAGTCGGTGGCACGAATGATTGTGCCTGATGGCGCTGTGCCGCTGATGCCTAACCTCACTGAGCGCGTGGGAATAGAGAATACGGGTAGAGGAATTGGGGCATTCACACTGCCTTCCACCTTCACCTCGCACAGCTTGTAACCATAATTGCTTTCACCGCGTTCGCCTAAAAGCGACAGCGTGAGGTGCAGCGTTTCTCCAAACACGTTCCAGATTATCCGTAAGGGCAGTTGTGCCATGTCGGCTTTAAGTAAAATGGGGTGGCTCTGTAGCGAGATAGGCTGCGTGGCGGCTGTGGCGGTGCAGATGTCGTGTACGCAACCGTCGTGCGTCACAGCAAGCGCTGCCTTGCCGTCGTCGAAAAGTGTGGCCACTTTCAGCGTGAGGCGCGACGAGAAGCCGGCTTCATCGGTGATGCGGAGTGTGCCGTCGGAGCCGATGGTCCATAGTTCTTGCTCTTTGTCGTTCCATGCCATGCCGGCAATGCGCTCTTGGCAGGGTGCTACTGCTTTCACTTTCGAGCCCTCAATGTAGCAAAGCTGGAGGTGTGAGCTGATAAACCATATTTTGCCGTCGCCGCTCACTGCTGGTGCTTGGGCATCCATCAGTTTGCGGCTCATCAGCCGTGCCTCTCCGAATGTGCCGTCGCTTTTTTGAGGAACGATGAATACGCCGTGGTCGGTAAACAAATAGAGGGGGTAACGCCCGAAGCCTCCTGAATAGACTGGGCGTTCGGTAGCGGCCATGGCGAGAAGCTCTACACCGGTCACCGTCTGGCTGTGAGCGGTGGTGAGTGGAAAGGCAATGTCGCTCACCGCGAGCGCTCCAGGCGTGCTGATGATGTTGTCGTGTGTGGTCGGGGTATAGTCCTGAGCTCCGTTTTCGAGGGCAAGCGGGTGCAGATCGGATGTGAATGTGGCTGCCATTCCGCAAGCGTGCAGAGGTGTGAGTGCGCATTCAGCCCACTGCGTGCCGAGTTCGAAGCGGAGCGAGGTGGCGGCAGAGTGTGGCGCGCAGATGAGAGGATTCACCGCCGATGGAGTGAAAGGATATGTGCGCGAGGTCACGATGGTGCCCTCACCTTGGGTTGTAGCCAATTTCTCTATGATGCTGACGGTGCAGGGCTTGGCGGTGAATGGCGGCAAAAATAATGCCGATGGTGGCCATATAGCGGAGAATCGCTTGCGTCCACCGCCACAGTACAGCCGGCCGCCATAGTTGAGGGTGCAAGCCGGCAGATGCTCTGTGCTGGCTCGGCTGGTGATTTGTGCGCAGTCGGCGTTTGTGAGCGTTTGGGTGAAAGCCGTGGACAGGCTGAGGATATAGGCTGGCACGCCGGGCAGGACGGAGGTGGCGTTTTGAGTGGCACCCCATGCCAGGAACTCGTGGCTTGACAGTGCCTGGAGTTGTGTGCACGAAGCCACTAAATGCCACTTTCCGCTCATCAGTTCGTCCATCACGCTGCTGATGTCGCGAGGCTCCGGACCTAATTCTGCAATGTAGCGGCGTGAATTGCCAGATGTGATGGCGATGCGGTAATCGAGCATCGTAGTGTCGGCGATGTCGGCTTCTTCGGTAATAAAAATGTCGATTGACTTGATTGCGGAGATCCATTCCTGTCCCGTGCCCTTCACCACACTGACGCCTATTTTGAAGGTGGGCAGTGAGAGTGAGCATGAGGCGATGCCTGTGTAGCTTCCGCTGCCAGCGATGGCCTCGCTCTGTGTGCGGTAATGGCTTTGTACCACGCTGTGGCCGATAACAACGGGCGCACTTATCCACAGATACTTGTCGGTGTTCAGCCTCACGCCATAGCGTGCCAATACGGGGCGTGTGTATGCGCAATTGCTTTTCGCCTTTTTTTGCAGGTGTCGGTAAGTGTCGGCGATGATTGAGGCTAACGACTGCGCGTCGGCAGCCGACAGCGGTCCACGCCAGTTGGCGAGAGGGACAGTGAAATTGTATGGCGGAATGTCGTCCGACACCGTGCCCGTGTCGATAGCGGCGAGGTGCAGTTCGGGAATGGCACCGCTGATGTCGAGGTGGACGAGCGTGCCGTCAGTGCCTGTGAAGTATATCACGCCTGAGGCGGTGTTCACCACTAAAAAGCTGCCGATGCTGTGCGCGTCAAGCACTGTGGCGTCGGTTTGAAAAAAGAGATTGCCATCGCAGTACAGTCCGCCAGAAAGCGTGGTTACGTAGTGCCCACAGTGCATGGCGATGATTTTGTGTCCGGCAGGCACGCTCCCAATTTTCTCCGGGTTGCCCACCACCTCCACGCTCTTTTCGCGTCGGCGCAGGTTCACGGCTTGCAAGGCTTCGCCCGCAGGCGTGGCTTCCTCGTTGTGGGCAAAAGTGGAAGTAGTGGGATAGATAGTTAGGTGTTTCATTTTCTAAAAAATTACGATGCTAATTACAATAACCCCAAAGATAGCGAGTCGCCCCTCCATCAGTCAATGTCAAAACCGTACGAAGTGAAAGCCATAAAAGCCACAAAACCGACTGGAAAGTGAGGAAAAATTCAAATAAATCGCATTTTTTAAAAAAGAATTGTCGAAAATGTTTGCAAATATAGAATTTGCTTTATATTTTTGAGCGTTGAAATAAATGTAAGAACATAGTTTTCTGATGATATATATGTTTTTATAGATTGTAGATTTTAAGGAGCCCACGCTGTGAAGCGCAGGCTCCTTAATTTTTTTGGATTTCAGGTGAGGCGGGCTGCTGCGAGGGTGAAGAATGATATGCGCAGGCCGGGTATGTGGCTGAGGCTCTCGGCGCAGCTGAGCAGGGTGGCGCCTGTGGTGATCACGTCGTCGATAATCATCACGTGCTTGCCGGCGAGTGTGGCGGTGGCTTCTGGTATGGCGGCGTACAGGCCTTTTGTGTTTGCCATGCGCTCGTAGGCCGATTTGTGTGTCTGTGTGCGGTGTGCCTTCACAGCGTCGATGGCTTCGTAGACGGGAATGTGGGTGGCGTCACTCACGCCCATGGCTATGTGCAGGGCCTGGTTGTAGCCCCGCTTGGCCAGTTTGGTGATGTGTAGCGGCACTGGAATAAGGAAGTCGATGCCTTTCCAGATTTCGCTCTCGGCGGTGGACTCGGCGTAGCGGCGTGCCAGCCATCGCCCCATTGAGGGGATGTTGCGATATTTGATGTCTTGCAGAATTTGCGAGTAGGGGTTGCCCCGTTCATAGAAGAAATACGCAGTGGCGTGCTCCACAGGCACAGTGCCGATGAAGCGTGCCGCCATATTGTTGAGCGGGAAGTCCTCGTACATGGTGCGTGGCAGGCGCATCAGGCATTTCCTGCACACATACCTCTCACCGCTGTCGAGGCAGCCGCCACACACAGGACAAGTGCGTGGCATCAGCATGTCGGCTGTGGCCTGGAGTATGTGGCTGAGTTTCATTCTTTAGGGTTGTTGTGGCTGCTGCCATTCATCACCTCGTCGATGATAGGATAGAACACGTCGGGCTCAAATCCGCGCGAGGCGGCGTAGCGCAGCAGCGAGGCGCGCGCCTGCATAGGCTCCTTGGCGCACACGTCGCGCCATTTGGCATGGATGAGCTTCTGGAGCGTGCTGACGTATTCCGTCATGTCCACATCAGCGAGTGCGGCCTCAATGAATTGTTTGCCTATGCCTTTAGCCTTGAGCATGAACGCCACCTTAATGCGTCCCCAGCCATTAAACCGCATCTTGTCGCGGCAATAGGCACGGGCGTAGCGCTCATCGTTGAGGTAGTTTTCACTTTTCAGACGCTGAATCACGCTGTCGGCATCGTCGGCAGAGAGACCCCAGCCCGTGAGCTTGGTGTAGATGTCGCCAGAGGCTTGCTCCGAGCGTGCGCAGAGTGCCGCTGCCTTGTTGAGGGCGGCAGTGGGGGAGAGGGGACGGCGTGGCGATTTATACATACGATTGATGAGTGTTTTTTTGTGTCACGCAAAATTATAAAAAAAACATAATTCAAGAAAATTTCAACAGCCACTCTTGCCGCAGTGAGTGATATTATTCGTAAATTTGTGCTACAATATAAATATTAATCCCTCAACAGATACTCAATCATGAAAAAGTTAGATCTTCTTCTTGCGGAGAAATTGCTTAAAATCAGTGCTATAAAACTTCAGCCATCAAGCCCGTTTACTTGGGCGAGCGGCTGGAATTCACCAATATATACCGACAACCGCCTCACGCTCTCATATCCTGAGGTGCGCAACTTTATCAAGGTGGAGCTTTCTCGCCTCATTCTTGAGAACTTTGGCGATGCCGAGGTGGTGGCTGGCGTGGCCACAGGGGCTATTGCTCAAGGCGCGCTTGTGGCCGACACGCTTGGCAAGCCGATGGTGTATGTGCGCTCTGCTCCCAAGGACCACGGACTGGAGAATATGATTGAAGGCAACATCAAGCCTGGCCAGAAAGTGGTGGTGGTGGAAGACCTTGTGTCCACGGGAAAGAGCAGCCTGAAAGCGGTGGAAGCCTTGCGCAACGCTGGCGCCGAAGTGGTGGGTATGGTGGCCATCTTTACCTATGAGTTCCCTCAGGCCGTGCAGGCTTTTGAGAAAGCCGGCGTGAAGCTCGTGACACTGAGTGGCTACAGCGCCATGATCAAGGCCGCTGTCGAGACCAGCTATATCAAGGCGAGCGACGAGGCCCAGCTCCAGCTCTGGCGCGAAGATCCCGAAAACTGGACTCCAGAAGTGGTGAATATTGACTGAAAAACGGAACGATAAGAAAATATGGAAACATACAAGAGCGACAAGCATGTGATAGACTGCGACATTAACACGGTGTACGACAAACTGTCGAACCCGGAAGTGTTTCGCAAGCGCATGGAAGAGAATATCGACAAGCTGCCGGAAGAAGCCCGCACCCATCTCCAGAACCTCAAGTTTGAGGATGGAGGCGTGGTGATAGAGTCGCCAATGGGCCCTCTTAAATTAGGCGTGAAGGAAAAGGTGGCGCCAAATAAAATCGTGTTTGGCGCGGCGCAGTCGCCGGTGCCTTTCGGGCTGGTGATAGAGTTGAAGGAGGTGGATGCCGACCACACCGAAAGCGTGACCTCGCTGCAGCTCGACCTTCCTATCATGCTACGCGCCATGGTGGGCGGCAAGCTGAAAGACGGTGCGAAGAAGTTTGGCGAGATGATTGCCAAGTTGCCCTACAAGAGCCTGTAATCATCATCTGGCTCTTTTAAATGTAAATGGCTAAGGGGGAAGGGGCGACTCTTTCCCCTTTTTGTACTCTATGGAGCCAGATAAAAGCGCTGATGTTCATTACTTGGTGCGGAGGATGATATATATGTAAAAAGGATATAGATATGGAAAAGAAAGGTAAATGTGGACTGGTGCTTGAAGGTGGCGCTTATCGTGGCATGTTCACCTGCGGAGTGCTTGATGTGATGATGGAAAACGGCCTGATGGTGGACGGCGTGGTGAGTGTGAGTGCTGGAGCGGCGTTTGGCGTGAACTACTGCAGCGGTCAGATAGGTCGTGCGCTACGCTATAATCAGCGCTTTGCCCGCTGCAGGCGTTACTGTAGCTTTCGTTCGCTATTCACCACTGGCAACCTTTATAATGCGGAGTTTTGCTACCATGTGGTGCCAAAGGAATACGATATCTTTGACTTCGACAAGTTTTTGCGCAACCCTATCGACTTCCATGTGGTGTGTACCGATGTGGACACTGGCAAGCCTGTGTACCATACTCTCCGCGATGAGAGCGTGGATGACACGCTGGAATGGATTCGCGCCTCATCGTCGATGCCACTGGTGTCGAAAGTGGTGGAGGTGGGAGGCCACCGTATGCTCGACGGCGGCATGAGCGACAGCATACCGCTTGAGTATTTTGAGCGCATAGGCTATGAGCGCAACATTGTGGTGCTCACGCAGCCCTTGGGCTATGTGAAGCGGCTCACAAAGGCGATGCCCCTAATTAGGCTGATGCTGCGCAAATATCCCCACATGATAGAGGTGATGGCACGCCGCCACGAAATGTATAATGCCGAACTGGAATATGTGGCGGCCCAGGAGAAGGCCGGGCGTGCATTGGTGATCCGTCCTGCCGAAAGTCTGGAGATAGGGCATGTGTGCCACGATCCTGCGCTGATGGAGAAAACTTACCGTCTCGGCCGTGAGCAGGCATTGGCTAAATTAGATGCCATGAAGCGGTTTATGGCTTGCTGATGCCATCTCGGCTGATGCCGCCACCGTCCATAGCTCGCCACACATAGGCAATGTAGGCTATCACAAAGGGCACGAGCACCGACACCACACTCATCACTTTCAGCGTGAAGAGGCTCGACGAGCTGTTGCGGATAGTGAGCGAACTGTTGGCATCGAGCACCGACGGATAGAAGGCGGTGTGGTTGTAGCCCAGCACACAAAATAGGCTAATCACCACAGTCACAGTGCCTAATCCAACGGTTAGGAAGCCCTTGTTCCATTTCGCTTTTGTGGCCAGTGTGCGGTAAATCCCCCAAAGCACCAGTCCCACGCCTCCGAGCAGAAGGATAAGGCACCACCACATGTCGATGAAATTGTGCAGATACTTGTAGCTGACCCACTGCACCGCGCCATCTTTCGTGTCCACTCCGTCGGAGGTGAGGATTAAAGTGGCAGTGGCAAGGAACATTACCACAAACCAGGCGCTATTGATGGCCAGTTGCTTGACTTGTGCATTCTGAAAATGCTCGTCGCGGATATAGCCGATAAGGTAGAGCGACGCCAATGTGCGCGATAGCAGCAGCACCATGATTCCAAACACCAAGTTTTTCCAGCACAGAATTGCCTCAAGGCCATGCATTGGGCCCCACATTGATATGGTGGAGGCTTCTACATCGAGAATCCTGTTTTTGGTGACGCTAAACTCGTTGCCGAAAAACATACTGCCCACCGCCACACCGAGCAGCACAGGGCCGAGCACGCCATTGATAAGGAGCAGCGTATCGTAGAAGCTGGTGCCATACACGTTGCCTTGCTTTGCGCGATACTCGTAGGAGATGGCTTGAATCACAAAGCAGAGCAGGATGAGCATCCACAGCCAGTACGCGCCTCCAAAGCTGGTGGAGTAGAACAGCGGAAACGAGGCGAAGAATGCGCCGCCAAATGTGACCAAGGTGGTGAACGTGAGTTCCCATTTGTGTCCTAAGGCATGAATGAGCAGCTGCCGTTGCTCGGCGTCTTTCACACCGAAGAGCATCGACTGTCCGCCCTGCACGAAAAGAAGAAACACAAGCAGAGCGCCAAGAATGGAGATGATGAGCCACCAGTAGTTTTGAAGGAGATAGAGTGTCATATTGTTGTCAATGTTTTACGGTGTTGAGGTTCTGCTTTGATTTTTCTGCCACTTGCTTCATGATGATGCCGATGTCGGCAACGAGCAAGGCGGTGAAGATGACGGCAAACACCCAGAAGGTGATCTGCACATATCCTGCACTGAGGTCGCTGATGGCCACCTTGTTGGGCATCAGGTCCTGAATAGTCCAGGGCTGGCGGCCCACTTCTGCCACTATCCAGCCACAGGCACTGCACAGGTAGGTGAGGGGGATGGTGACGATGGCGAGCGTGTGCCACCACCGTGCCCATCGGGCTTTTTCTAAAATACTGCGCTTGTAGGCCAGCACGAGCGCTATAAGCATAAACAGCACCAAGTAGCCACCCACTGCCACCATGAAGTGGAACGTGTAGAAAGTGAGCGCCACGGGTGGCACAGCCTCTTGTGGTGAGCCAATGTAGCCGTATCCAAAGTAGGGATAGTTGGCCTCGATGGTGTCAAGAGCTTCAGCCATGGCGGCCTTGTCGTCTTTTTTCAGCGCCACGTTATAGGCTCCGATTGCCTCCTTGGCTATCGCTCCTCGCCTCATGCGCTCATTGTATGATATGGTGCTGATGACATTGCCGTGGCGGTCTCGCGATTTGCCGTCGATGATGTCGCGGATGCCCGGCACAAACGATTGGGGATCGTGGTTGGCGAGAATGGAAAGGCCGTATGGAATACCGATCTTCATCAGGTAAGGGGCTTCATCGTTGTTCACCGTCTTAGCTGGATTGAGAATGCCGAAAGCCACAATTTCCTGTCCGTTTTGGCCATTGTAAAGTCCCTCCATGGCGGCAAGCTTCATAGGCTGTCGCTCTGCCACGGTCACTGCCGAAGTGTCGCCCGTGATGGCGGTAAGCATGGCTCCCGCCAGTCCTATCCAGGCACCCACTTTCATGCTGCGGTAGCAGTGGTCGGCATTCCGCCCACGGTTCAGCATCCATCCCGATATGCCCACCACCATCACGCCAGCGAGAGCCCATGAGCTCAGCACGGTGTGCAGCACCTTGTTCACTGCCATAGGCGAGGTGGCCACTTCCCAGAAGCTCGTCATCTCATTGCGCATGGTTTCGGGGTTGAACGTGCAGCCCACAGGATCTTGCATCCAAGCGTTGGCCACCAAAATCCATAGGGCTGAAAGGCTGGCTCCGATGGCTGTGAGCCAAGTGGCTGCCAGATGGAAACGTGGCGACACCCGGTTCCAGCCGAAGAACATTACGGCAATGAATGTGGATTCCATGAAAAATGCCAAGATGCCCTCAATGGCGAGGGGCGCGCCGAAGATGTCGCCCACAAACCAGCTGTAGTTCGACCAGTTGGTGCCAAACTCGAATTCGAGAATGATGCCCGTGGCCACACCGATGGCGAAATTCACGCCAAAGATCGTCATCCAGAACTTGGTGGTGGCAAGCCACTTCTCATCGCGGGTGCGGTAGAAGATAGTTTCCATAATAGCGATAATCACTCCCAGTCCGAGGGTGAGGGGCACGAATAGCCAGTGATAAATGGCGGTGAGCGCAAATTGAGCGCGCGACCAGTCGACTACGGAAGTCAGTTCGTTCATCATATTGTATCTGTTTTTTTGTAGTTAATGGAGGTTACCTGTCGGTGAACTGCTCTCTCACATACTCAGCCTTGCCTTTGTCGCTGTCGGCCTTTCCGCTGAGGAAGTCGGGGAAAAGCAGCCAGCGCAGTATCAGGAAAAATACCACCAGCTTGATGCCGATGATGGCCCATAGTGTGCGCCCTACAGTCATGCTGCGGAATCCGTCGAGGTAGAAGCGCGCGACCCTCGTGAGGGCGCTGGGCTGATTGCCGGTGCTGTTCCTATTTTTCATCATACAGAGCCTTTGAGTAAGATTTTCCACAAATATACTGATTTATTTGTGAATTTGTAGCAGACTATTTGCTTGTGATGATAAAAAAACGTCAGGTATATACTATTTTTCAGATTTGTCATTCTTTATAAAGAATTGGCAAAACTCTCTTAACTGCTGTTGCATTTGTTCCTGTGGTATCAAGATACGCTTATACTCAGCAATCATTGTCGGGCTCATGCTGCGACTCATGGCGTATTCAACAACTACCTTGTCGGCATCGGGACACAAAATGATACCTATGGATGGGTTCTCGTTAGAACGCTTCACCTCGCGGTCGAGGGCCTCCAAGTAAAACTCTAACTGGCCAAGGTCGCGTGGATGAAACTTCGTTTTCTTCAATTCTACTGCAACGAGAGCTTGAAGTCCACGATGGAAGAACAGCAAATCCGCCTTGAACGAAGATGCTCCAACATTCAAGCGATACTCTTGATCCATAAAGATAAAGTCCTTGCCCAATTCAAGAATAAACTGCTTCATGTGTTCTATCAGTCCAAGCTTCAGTTTCGACTCGCTGTGTTTCTTTGGTAAGTTGAGGAAGTCCACAAAGTATGAGTCTTTGAACATAATCGGAGATTTGGGATAAGTCTCAAGCAAACCTTTCGACAGATTTGTCTTCTTACTCAATAACGCAGAATACGTCTGGTTTGATATGCAGCGTTGCAGTTCGCGTACAAACAAATGCTCTTTATGTGCATAAAGAATGTAGAATAACCGTTCTTCCACACTTTTACACCTACACAATATCTCGATGTGGTTTGTCAAAGTTGTCAGTGTTAGGATATTGGGCATTTGTCCAGTTCTTGATTGGACAATTTGTGCAGTTTCTGACTGCACTATTATAGCCTCTCTTTGCTTAAATTCAATTTGTGCAGTTTCCGATTGCACAAATTGATCCGTCAGATATTTTCTTATAGCCGCCGCAAATACTTCAGATGAATATTCATCATAAAACATCACCATATTGTAAATGTTTCTCTTGCTAAATCCTTTGATGTCAGGGCGAGTGGAACGAATATATTCAGACAGTTGTGTTACGACTTTGCTTCCCCATTCCTCGCTTTTCAGTTTCTTTGAAACATAACCACCCACATACCATGCACAAAGCAGGGATTGTTCGTTGACGGCACGTGATGCCTTGCACCTATGCTGAACTATTATATTCACCACTTCGGTAAATTCTCGTTCTTGGGAAGAGTTTGTCAAATTACCATTAATATTCATAGTTTTTGTTATACTTTCTGTGGTTTATTGAATATAAAGTTACAGATGCGTTTGGCAGCTTTCTGGTTTGCAGCTTCTATATCATCCTTGCCCCACTTATCAGATGTGTATGAAGATAATGCAGAAGCTATGCCAAATAGACTACCGACATAACCTTTCTTGTCTTGTACAAGAGTCCCTTTCTTCGTCTTGAACCAATCCATGCCAATATGCTTGTTGATATCTTCTTCAAGAAGAATCTTATTACCAAGCAAGTTTACCATATCGTCAAACTCCTCCTTGGTAATTCCTGCATCATCACGAATGGCATCTATATTATGGCCACTGGCGGGCATAATATGTTCCACGTTCACTTTGTCTGGTATAAAATCAAAAGACAATCCATGTTCCTTTGAATAGATGTACTCATTGAGATATACCAAGATGTTTCTGTCATATTCTTTTAGGTCGGCAATTACGTCTTCTTCATTCCATGTAGTACAGATATGCGCATCAAAATCTGCTATGATAGCTTCTATCGGATATGTTGGGTCTACTAATTTGAAATTCTCATTGAACAGAAATGTTTTGAAATAGCGTGAAGAGAAACCGAAATCACTTACTTCAAGAAGAGCAAATAGTCTAAGCAAGCATTCCATTATTGGAGTGACACCCTGCTCAGATCGTTCATCTTCAGGCACTCTGAAAAGATAAGATATGAGAAAGAGCTTGAAGTTTTCATTAAACTTCAATAGTAACTTGGTAATTGGATATTCTTGTATCAAATTCCAAATTTCCAATATTCTGCTAAACTTTTCACATATTTCCATCGGGTCGTCCAACAGAGACGGATTTATCACAGTATAATACTTTCTTACACCAGGGGTGTTCAACTGTCCTTCTTCATATTCATGTTTGTCGGCACGATTTATATACATAAACTGCTGAAGTACACTATCTATGTTTACCACTTTCTTTTGTGCCAATTCATCGGCTTGCCATATAATCGGCTCCCATATACTCTTGAAATCAACTCCATCGGGGGCTTTAGAAAAAAGTTGGGCTGATATAATGTCAGCATCCGACAACGGCATTCCTGTAGAGTTCAAAGAATTGAACATAGTTATGGCCTGTTCTATCTGCCAACTTTTAATTTCAATAATCTGGCACTTGTTCAAGAAACCATTTGCCAATACATCTAAATTGGACTCTTGGTAAGTATGAAGTTTCTCATAGAAAGATTTGAAATTTCTGAAGAAATTGGTGTACTTATTATCTTTCTGCTTTCGAGGAAATTTATATACTGCTTTCTCTGCGTCTGCAAAAGTCCGAGCTTCAATGATATTTTTCAGCTCATCTTTATACAGTTCATTGATAGACACATTCTCCAAGATTTTTACACCTTTGGCTTTGTTCCAATCTTTTTCTATGTCTATCTGTTTTCTTACATCAGCACGATATAAAATCTCAAAAATGTAGTCTAAACTTTGCTGTAAACTTCTTTTCAATCCTGCCGCTTCTTCTGTTTCCGCCATTGAAATCAAAACATCTGTTATACGTAAGTGCATAGCCTTGAGCAAAAGCAAAAATGTAGTCGTTCTTTGCTGTCCGTCGATTAGATTCAAATATCCATCTTGTGAGCAATCAATAATGATAGTGCCGAAGAAATATGGGTCTTCAGCGTCTTGGGCTATGTATGATTCTATATCTTGCCAAAGTTTGTCACAATTTGTTGTGTTCCACGAATATGCTCTTTGGTACTCTGGAATACGAAATATATCTGATTTCCTTAAATATACACCAATAGTTTGGAGTTTGGGTTCTATTTCTTTAGCCATTTGTATCTTAATAATTGATTAATAACTCGTTGAATAAACATTTGTTTTGATTAAGTGGCGGTGAGGGCGCTGGGCTGATTGCCGGTGCTGATTCTATTTTTCATTTGGCGAGCCTGTGAGAATGATTACACCACAAATATACTGATTTATTTGTGAAAAACAATGCCTTACCCTGCCATATCATCAGCCCAGCCGGCAAATACTGGTGTGCTTGCATAATCCCAGCAGCGCAGCAACCTCATTCACAGTGCCAAAAGAGGATTGAATAGCACCTTTTTTCGTCTTGAAACTTTGCCATGACGAAACAAATCTCTATTTTTGTATCAAACAGCGCGTGATAGGATGATTAGCAATGGTAAAAAAGGATTGATTCCGAAGATGCTGTAACTCTTCTCAGATGACATTGCTGTTATAGCTTCCTTCACCATTTTAATTTTTTTAAAAAACTATTAAACCTGAAATATTGAAAATGAATAAAATTTGTATTGCTTTTCTGCTCGTGTTCTTAATGGAAAGTTTGAATTCACATGCGCAATACACAAGCGAGAACTCTTTTATGAGAATGGCCTTGGTTCTATACCATAAAAACGCCAAGGGTTTTTTTGAGCCTTCGGAAAATGTCATGGTTGATGCGATTGACAATGTTACTTCTGTGTATGCCTATGATAAAAAGGCGCACAACCTCTATGTTAGAAACAATCATGGTAACTTCGTGGTTACGCTGAACAATGAATACGCGAAAATTGTCAAAAACAACAAGCAAATACCACAACTGACACAAGAGGTGATATCATCGCTGGCACAGAACGTCAATGATGAGTTGCATCAACTATATGCGCGCAAAAACGACAGTATTCGTGTTCTTGAGCAAAAGGCGAGGACGAAGGCTATTAATGATTCGCTTGAACTTGCCAGGGTGGCGCAAGAAAAGGAGAATGCAGTCAAGCGCAAAAAGGAGCAGCTTGAAAAGGAATTTAGCACTTACAGGAATATGGCTTCATATAGTCTTGTGCCATTGGATGGAATTACGCTTAAGTGTGCCGACTGTGGACAATATTTTTGTAAAGACTATGTGGTGACGGAAGCCATTAAGCATGACTCAATCTATTTTATCACGTCAGTCACTAAAGAGCTGCAAGATGAGTATGTGGCGTTTCATGTGGCCCCTGTGCCAAAAGTGCTGAAAACCGATCCCAATTTTATGTTTCATGTGAAAGCCTTTGCCGATAGCCTTTGCAACGACACGGTTTACTCTCTTTCATATGTCAATGAAATGAATCAATTTGCAGAGGCCAATCATTATATAAAAGTATTAAACTTAGCGCCTTATGGCTTTTTTAACGATTGGGGGTGGGGAAATGATTATTCTTTCTTGACTTTCAACTTCTCGTTCACTAACCTTGGCAAAAAGACGATTAAATACATTGATGTGTATTGGAAGGTTACAAATGATGTGGGAGATTTAAGAAAAGTGGGGCATTTTAAGGGCACGGGGCCTGTTGCACAATATGAAACTGCCAGTTGGGACTGGGATTCATCATCGTATTATGTGGCTGGCGACGCATCTAATATGCAAATCACTAAAGCTATCATCACATATATGAATGGCTCTCAGAAAACATTGTCAGGGAAATTGTTGCAGTTCAATAGCACATCTGATTACGTTGATGAAATGTCGTCTGACGATCCTCGTTCTTCATACGGCAGTTTCGTTTCGGAATATTATACCAACGACAATTGCATTGTAGATAGCCCTGCTATGTATTCTGAAGGAAGTGTTCAACTATATGTCGACGTTCATCAAAACCTCCTTTACACGCCAAGCCTTTCCAAGGATCACAAACAGGCGAGAGTGGTCTTGAAAATGGAGATTAACAAAGATGGAACCATTGGAGACGTTGTGGTGGAGAAATCCGACAATTCTCAATTTGACAATATTGCCAAAAACGCTGCGGCAAAACTTGGCAAATTCATTCCAGCAGAGGATAATGGGAAAAAGGTGAAAGTGTGGTTTAGACTACCGGTCATTTTCTATTTTTAAACTAACTAAGTGCCATATCTCATCGCTATGGCCTAAGGAATGTGCCATAGCGCCTCTTTAAAATAATGCGTTTACATTCGGGTGGTTTTTAGTCTACTTCTGTCAGGGGATAGGCTTTGTGGCGGTGACGAAACCTTATATTTTTGAAAAGAGTTTGAAATATTTATAGCGATAATTAATAAGCCGTTTCTTAAATTTGCGGAAATCAGTAATAATATTTACTTTTGCTTTAAATGCAAAACAGATAATTATGAGAACCCTTCAGGATTATGTATCAGTTATTAAGCAAAATAGTGCTAAAATCACAACCGATTTTGGCGTAAAGCGTTTGTGCGTGTTTGGCTCTGTGGCACGAAATGAACAGACGGAACGAAGCGATTTGGACGTGTGTGTGGAAACAGAAACTCCTAATCCATTCCTATTGGCCGATTTTAAAGACTTTTTGGAACAACTGTTCAAGTGCTCTGTTGATGTGGTTCGATTTCATAAGAATATGAATCCGCTGTTCAAATCCAGGATAGAAAAGGAAGGTGTTTATGCAATACGATAAAGAAGTGGTTCTGAATATTCTGAACAGAATTTTGGCTTCAATTGAGAGTATAGAAGATCGGTCAAAGCCATATCATTGCTCAGATGATTTTCTGGTGAATCCTGTAGGAGTCACAATTCTGGACTCAATCTGTATGCAATTTATTGCAATCGGAGAAAGTTTGAAGGGTCTTGATAAAATCACAAAGGGAGAACTTCTGTCAATGCATCCAGAGATAGATTGGAAAAATGTGAAAGGCCTACGTGATATTATTGCACATCACTATTTTGATATCGATGCTGAGCAAATATGGTGGATTATAGAGAACGAACTTTCTCCTTTGAAGATGGCTATAATCGGAATGACTGATCATGTGAAATAAACAGTCCGCTTACATTGTTGGTGGAATGTAATATATTAATAAATAGATTGTTAATGCAAGCCTATGAGATGATTGGACTTGCGTTGATAGCAATGCAGGAGCATAATTGGTTATGGAGAAATTCGGGTGATTCTTGGTTCGCTTCCGGTCAAGGGATAGGCTTTATGGCGGTGACGAAGCGGGGATTGCCGAACTGGTCTGCGGTCACTTGCGCCGTCTCGAAGCCGTGGCGCGTGAGGAGCTGGCAGGTTTGCTTGCCGAAGCGGCGGTTGATTTCCAGATAGATGCGTCCGCCGGGAGTCAAGGCCGCCATGCCATATATGGCGATGGCGCGGTAAAAGAGCAGAGGGTCGGCGTCGGGCACAAATAGGGCAGAGGCTGGCTCGTGCTCCAGCACATTGCTCTCCATGTCGCTGCGCTCGCTTTGACAGATGTAGGGAGGATTGCTCACCAGCAGGTCGAGGCTGTCGTCGGCTGGCGCCGCGTGCAGAATGTCGGCGTGAGTGAACTTCACCTTAGCCTTCAGTGCCCTTGCATTTTCTTCAGCCACTTTCAGTGCCTCGCCTGAAATGTCGATAGCCTCAACCTCTGGCCATGTCAGTGCCAACGCCAGCGATATGGCAATGCACCCGCTTCCGGTGCCAACATCAAGCACCCGCAAGTCGGTTTGGCCATGCGCCTCGTCCACGATCATATCCACCAGCATCTCAGTCTCTGGACGTGGAATGAGTGTGGCAGGTGTCACCTTAAACTCATGGCCGTGAAACGTGGCGCGCCCGAGAATATACTGGATAGGCTCACCATCGCAAAGGCGGTTGGCGATGGCGCGTATGTGATCCACAAACGCGCTGTCCTGCTCCACGTTGCCCCGCAAAAGCACATCCACAGGCGTGTAGTGGAGCACATCCTCCATAATGATGCGGGTCAGTGCGCTGGCTTCGCGCTGGTCGTAGTGCTTGGCGAGCTTGGATTTCAGTTCTGATACGATTTGGTCGGTGGTCATAGCGTGATTTCTTGTGTGAATGAAAAGTGAAAATACATAGGTGCGGCCTACTTTCTACAAAAGTAGTGCAAAATCCGCTCTTTGGCAAATGCCTTTCCCCCGCTCCCCTTATGCTTGTGCGAGATGAAAATCGCTGGCGTGGGGGTAAATTGGTGAAAAAGAGGGCTGCAAATGTGGCGGTCGCGTTAAAAAGGTGTAAAAAGAGCCGTTACATCTTTTAATATCTTAATTTGTGAGAGCAGTTTGCCACTTAAATATTAATTTTACACGTTGAATAATATAGGGGTCGCGCGTGTTACTATATATAAAAGCAAGGGCGAACCCCATATTATTGGTGATTTTTTTGTAAATTTGTGCTTTCAAAGTAAAATCAGATAGATGAACAAGAAATATTCTATATACGTAATGCTGGCGGTAATGCTTGCCTTTGCTGTCAGCTCGTGTAATTCCTCAAGCGACGACCCCAATTCCGACATTCCCACGGTGAACACCTATACCTCCACACTGGTGTCGGGCTTCAGCTTGGGCTCAAATTCAAAGGTGCTCTATAACCTCGACTCGGTGTACTTCTCCATTGACCAGGACAAGAACCTCATATACAACGCCGACTCGCTGCCAAAAGGCACCGACGTGTCGCACCTCACCGTGTCGGTCACATTCCCTACGGCGGTGGGCAAGGCCGTGTTTAAGGTGAAGGACAGCTCGTGGATGGAGGATAAGGAAGTTGAATACACCAGTGAGACCACCGACAGTATTGACTTCTCCAGCCCTGTGGAGCTGGAGGTGACCTCGCAAGACGGCAAGAATGTTCGTTCCTACACCGTGTGTGTGAATGTGCACAACGTTAAGCCCGACTCTCTTTTCTGGGATCAGCGCGCTCGACGCGACCTTCCCAACACCAGTGGCTCGCCGAAAGCTGAAAAAACGGTGGCCATGAACGGCAAATACATGTGTCTCGTGGCCGACACTTACGGCTACGTCTTCTCTTTCGCCACCAATCCTGGCCAAGGCACATGGGAAAATAAATCAGTGGCCTTCGATTTTACGCCTAATGTGGAGTCGCTTACCGCCACATCTGATGCGCTGTATATCCTCTCCAACGCAGGACAGCTCTACAAGAGCTCCGACGAGGGTGCCACGTGGACGAATTGCGGAGTGATGTGGCACAGCATCAAGGGCGCTTATGCAAGCAAGTTGCTCGGCGTACTGAAAGACGGCGATGAATATAAGCACGACGAGTATCCTCGTGGAAGCTACACACCAGTGGCTGTGGAAGACGAATTTCCTGTAAAGGCGTCGTCTGAATTCGTGATGGCCAACAATAAATGGACCACAATGCAGCAAGGTATGCTTGTGGGCGGCATTGACAAGAACGGAAAAACCGTGTGTGGCGTATGGGGGTACGACGGCAAGAACTGGGGACGCATCGACGACGAAGCTCTCGCACCACTTCCAGCCCTGGAAGGCGCATCGCTTGTGGCGTATGCCTCGTTCAACAACGATAGCGTGACGCACCGCCAGACCAAGCGCACCACTTGGCTTGTGCTTGGAGGGCGTAAGGCCGACGGAACGATGAACCGCGCCTCCTATGTGTCGTACAATCAAGGCATCACTTGGAGCAACGGCGGAATGGCGCTTCAGCTGCCCTCCTACATTCCCGCTTTTGTGAATGCTCAGGCCTTTGTGGTGGAGGAAACGGTGCAGAAGAAGGCTCGCACCTATGCGCCTGTAAAACCCGTGACCGAATGGCAGTGCCCCTACATTTATCTCGTGGGCGGCAAAAACAGCAGTGGCGACCTGTATAACAGCATATGGAAGGGCGTAATCAACCAACTCACTTTCAAGCCTATTTATTAACGCTGACGGGTGTCGGCGACTTTGTGGATAGAGCGTAAGAGATGTGATATTATGAAGAAGATGTTCGCAATACTGGCAATGTGGCTTGTGGCCTTTGGCGCAGTGGCGCAGGAATACCGCTATGAGGTGGGGCCTGCCCTTGGCGTGAGCGGCTATATAGGCGACATCAGTGGCGGAAACATGTACAAGCACCCCGGTGTGGTGGGTGGCGGCGTGTTTCGCTACAATATGAACAGCCGTATTGCATTCAAGGGCAATTTGCTCTATGCCTCGCTCAGTGGCAACAGCGACGACTGTGCCAGCAAATTTCCCGGCGGCGAGCACTATGAGTTTAAGTCGCACCTTGTGGACTTGGGCGCACAGGCAGAATTCAACTTCTTCAATTACGGCATAGGGGCCAAATACAAGAATTACAGCAGAATATCACCATATATGGTGCTGGGGATAGGCGCAACCGCCGCATTTGTGAATGGCACGCACTTCACATTCAACATTCCGATGGGTGTGGGCGTGAAATACAAGTTGAAGGAGCGCCTGAACCTCGGCTTTGAGTTTACGATGCGAAAGGCGTTTGGCGACCGGCTCGACGGGCTGAGCGACCTGTACCGCATACAGCACGGCTTCGCCAAAAACACCGACTGGTATTCGGTGGCTATGTTCACCATCACCTACGAGTTTAGCAAGCGGTGCTCCAAGTGCCATTATGTGGAGTGATACAGAATAGAGAAAATTAATTTGATAAGATATACATTATATATAAGCAGTGTCGCTGATAGATAAAATAGACAAAACAAGGATTCCACGCCACGTGGCCATTATTATGGATGGCAATGGGCGATGGGCAAAGCAGCGTGGCATGATTCGCTCTTTCGGTCATGAAAACGGTGTGCCCACCGTGCACAATATCACCGAAGTGGCCAACGACCTTGGCATAGAATACCTCACGCTCTACACATTCTCCACCGAGAATTGGAGCCGTCCGCAGATGGAGGTGGATGCGCTGATGCACCTGGTGGTCACTTCGATAGAAAAGGAGACGCCAGAGCTGATAGAGAAAAACGTGCGCCTCACCACCATTGGCGACATGGCGCGTGTGCCAGAATTTGCGCGCGAGCGTCTGCTGAAATGTATGGCCGACACCGCACACTGCACCGGCATGGAGCTGTGTCTGGCGCTAAGCTACTCCTCGCGTTGGGAGATGGTGGAGGCTGTGCGCCACATTGCAAGCGAAGTGAAGAGCGGAGTGCTGGAGCTGGCCGACATCAATGAGGATGTGATCTCCTCGCACTTGTCAACGGCTCACATGCCCGACCCCGACCTGCTTATCCGCACAGCGGGAGATTTGCGCATCAGCAACTACCTGCTGTGGCAGATTGCTTACAGTGAACTCTATTTCACACCAGTTCTTTGGCCCGACTTCTCAAAGGACGACTTCCTTGAGGCCATCATCGACTACCAAAGCCGTGAACGCCGATTTGGCAAGACCAGTGAACAGGTGACAAATCATAATGAACAAAATTGACGATATGCGATATAAGGCAATACTACTACTCGTATCTTTTCTTGCGTTTGCCACAGGTGCCAGCGCGCAGGAAACACGCACAGTGAACGACACCATCTACTATCCGAAAGTGGTGTTCTCTGGGCATCACCCCAAATATGAAATTGCGGGGATTAAGGTTACTGGAGCTGACAACTATGAAGACTACATCATCATTGGCTATTCGGGGCTTTCTATTGGTCAGCGCGTGGAAATCCCAGGCGATGACATCAAGAACGCTGCCAAACGCTTCTGGCGTCAGGGCCTTTTCTCGAAAGTGCAAATCAAGGTGGAAAAGGTGTATGCCGACAAGGTATGGCTTGAATTTGACCTCCAGCAGCAGCCTCGTATCTCGCAGGTGAACTATGTGGGCATGAAAAGCGGAGAGAAGAAGGACGTGAGCGAGCGTCTGGGTCTTTCTCCCGGCAACCAGATGACACCTAACATTGCCGACCGTGTGAAAATCATCGTCCAGAAGTATTTTGCCGACAAGGGCTTTGAAAAGGCCACCGTGGAGGTGCTCCAGAAGGAAGACCTCAGCAAGAAAAACGAGGTGATCGTCGACATTGTGGTAGACAAGCACTCGAAGATAGGGGTGCATAAAATCTACATTGAAGGCAATGAGGTGCTCAGCGATGGCAAAATCAAGGGCGCTATGAAGAAAACCAACGAGACGGGCTTCTTCAACTTTAAAAAGTGGTTCAGCCAGAAGAAGTTTGTAAACACCGACTACGAGGAAGATAAAAATCGCATCATCGAAAAGTATAACGAGCTCGGCTACCGCGATGCGCGCATCGTGAGCGACAGCGTGGTCACATACAACGACAAGAAAGTGGATGTGCACTTGCGTGTGGACGAGGGCAAGAAATACTATATCTCCGGCATCAACTGGGTGGGCAACACCGTATATCCTACCGAATTCCTCGACAATGTGCTGGGCATGGAAAAGGGACAGGTGTATAACCAGAAGAAGCTCAATAAGCGCCTCAGCACCGACGACGACGCTGTGTCGAACCTCTACCTTGACAAAGGCTACCTCTTTGCACAGATTGTGCCAGTGGAAACACATGTGGAAGGCGACTCCATTTCGCTTGAAATGCGCTTGTTTGAAGGCAAGCGCGCCACCATCAACCGTGTGGTGATCAATGGCAATGACCGCCTTTACGAGAAAGTGATACGCCGCGAGCTTCGTGTTCGCCCAGGCGATCTGTTCTCCAAGAGCGACTTGATGCGCTCAGCCCGTGAGATTGCCCAGACTGGCCACTTCGACCCTGAAAAAATGGACATACGCCCTGAGCCAAATGAAGAGAACGGAACGGTGGACATCGTGTTCGGCTTGGAGTCGAAGGCCAACGACCAAATTGAGTTCTCCGCAGGCTGGGGACAGACGGGTATCATCGGTAAGGTGAGCTTGAAGTTTACCAACTTCTCCATTCAGAACCTCTTCCACCCATCGTCGTTCAAGGGCATTATCCCGCAGGGCGAGGGCCAGACGTTCACCATCAGCGCTCAGACCAACGCCAAATACTACCAGTCGTACAGCGTGTCGTTCCTCGACCCGTGGTTTGGAGGCAAGCGCCCTAACTCTTTGAGTGTGTCGGCATTCTACAGCCGCCAGACAGGCATCAACTCCAGCTACTACAACACGCTTTACCAAAATGGAATGTATAACTACTACAACAACTATTATGGCCGCTACAATGGCTATGGCTATGGCAACTACGGCTATGGAAGCAGCTACTATGAGGATGCCTACGACCCCAACAAGTATCTGCAAATGGGTGGCGTGACTATTGGCTTCGGTAAGCGCTTGAACTGGCCTGACGACTATTTCACACTCACAGCCGAACTCGGCTACCAGTGGTATAGCTTGAAAAACTGGGAATATCTCTACTATATGAACAATGGCACGTCAAACTCTCTCGTGTTTGGCTTGACCCTTGCCCGTA
>DLLC01000028.1:23556-31742 GCA_002476625.1 Porphyromonadaceae bacterium UBA7572
CGTAACAGTATCGACAACCCCTTATACACACGTCGAGGCAGTAGCTTCTCGCTTAGCTTCCGCTTCACGCCTCCTGCAAGCCTCTTCGGTAAAAAGAACTGGAAGGCACTCTCGCAAGCCAACGACGAGGCCTCGAAGAAAGAACTTTACAAATGGATTGAATACTGGAAACTCAAATTCCAGGCTCGTACCTACACACCGCTCACCGACCCCGACGGACGCTGGACACTCGTGCTCATGACCCGTGCCGACATCGGCTTGCTCGGCAGCTGGAACAGGTATTTGAAGTCGCCGTTTGAAACCTTCTACGTGGGTGGCGACGGTATGTCGGGTAGCTACACCTATGCTACCGAGACCATCGCTCTGCGTGGTTACGACAACGGCCAGTTTACCCCTTACGGCAGTGACGGCTACGCCTACACTCGCTTCTTGATGGAGCTTCACTTCCCGCTGATGCTCTCCCCAAGTGCCACTATCTATCCGCTGGCATTCATTGAGGCCGGTAATGCGTGGACAAGCGTGAGCCGCTTCTCGCCATTCGACCTCAAGCGCTCGGCTGGTGTGGGTGTGCGTATCTTCCTCCCGATGCTCGGTATGATGGGTATTGACTGGGGCTATGGCTTCGACAAGGTGTTTGGCACAAAGGGTGGCAGCAATTTCCACTTCGTGCTCGGACAAGAGTTCTAATAAAAGTAAACTATTTGTGACCTGCGGAGTCTAACTTCCCAGACATCATAAGTTTTTATCAACACAATAATAATTGCATCTACGCTATGATGAAAAAAATTGTAATGCTCTTAATAGCCGTGGCCGCTTTCGTGGCTACAGCGTCTGCACAAAAGTTTGCGTTCATCGACCAGGAATACATCTTGAAGAAAATCCCCAACTATGAAATGGCAAACGAACAGCTGAATCAGATTTCGCAACGCTGGCAGCGCGAGGTGGAAACTTTGGAGAAGGAGGCCGACACGATGTATAAGAACTACCAGGCCGACATGGTGTTCCTCACCGATGAGCAAAAGAAGAAAAAGGAAGCAGAGATAGTGGCCAAGGAAAAAGAGGCGTCGCAGCTTAAATACAAGTACTTTGGCCCACAGGGCGAACTTTACAAAAAGCAGCAGTCGCTCATCAAGCCCATTCAGGACGACATTTATGCCGCTTGTAAAAAAGTGTGCGAGGAAAAGGGCTACCAGGTGATTTTCGACCGAGCCTCTATTCAGGGGGCAATGTACGTGTCGCCACGTATCGATGTGACCGATGAGGTGATAGCTAAACTTGGCTACTAATTAATGAAACAATATTATAAAACTTAATAACTTACAAACACGACACACTATGATGTTTAAGAAATTTATTCTCGCAGCCCTTGTAGCTGCTCCTATGATGCTTTCAGCTCAGTCTGCAGTGAAGTTTGGCATGGTTAATCCTGCTGAAATTTTCCAGGTGATGCCCGAAACCGCCACTGCACAAAACACCCTCAAGGCGGCAAGCGACAAGTATCAGCAGCAGGGCAAGGCTCTGCAAGACGAACTGCAGAAAAAGACACAGGAACTCGACGAACTTGAAAAGGCAAAAGCTGCCCAGGCCACTATCGAGGCTAAGACTAAGGAGGCTCAGGACCTCTACACCCGCTTGCAAAACTTCTCTCAAACTGCTCAACAGGATTTGCAGAAGCAGCAGGAAACCTTGATGGCACCTATCCAGCAAAAGCTCCAGAACGCCATACAGGCAGTGGGCGCCAAGGGTGGCTACACAGCAATTATCGACTCTTCCACACTCCTCTATAAGGGCAACAGCATGGAAGATGTGTCGGCAAAGGTGAAAGCTGAGCTCGGCATCAAGTAAGAAATCCAATTTGTGGCTCGGAAGAGCACGCTAAAATTTAATCACATATAAAGAGAGGCTTGCCAATGAAGGCAGGTCTTTCTTTTCTTGTACCATATTATAAATATAGCTATCTTTGCACACGTATAAATTAAATGCTATGGTTAAGAAAATTCTTCTTTTGTTGGTGATGTCGATTCCTTTGTGCGTGTCGGCTCAAATCGTGAAAATGGCAGTGGTCAATATTCAGGACATCTATGACGCATGCCCAGAGAAGGCTGCCGCAGAAAAAACGCTCACCGACTTGAGCAACCAGTATCAGAATGAGTACAAGATGATGCAGGATGAGTTTGGCAAGAAGTATGCCGACTTTCAGCGTCTTGCCAACGATGCGAAGGTGGCTGCCACTATAAAGGAGCGCCGCGTGCAGGAAATCCAGGACGAGGACGCGAAAGTGAAGCAGTTTCTCCTGCAGGTGGACAAGGAACTTGCTGCAAAGAAAGCCGAGCTCAACAAGGTCATCTATGCCAAGATTAATGCGGCGGTTAAGGCTGTGGGCGATGCCGGGGGGTTCACTTACATATTCGACGTGTCACAGACACCGTTGGCCTACACTGGCCCCACCGCCATCGACCTCACTTCAATGGTGAAGGAGAAGTTGGGACTGAAATAAGCCATCTGTAAATGGGTATAATGAACTGATATGCGATGTGTGTGTTTTTTTTCAACATCGCATTTTCCTTTTTTGCACTATTTCGGAAATTGCGCTATCTTTGTAAGGCGCAAGCCTTATTGGCATGCTTATTGTATCACTCTTTTATGGATAAATGACGAAACGCATCCTCACATACGTTCTGCTGATGGCGGGTATTTGCCTTTTTGCGAATGCCGCGCCAGGGGGGTCCGACTCAATACGGGTGAGCCTGGTGACGGTGTATCCCGGCAGTGAAATTTATGAAGCGTATGGCCACACCGAGCTGCGTGTGGTGGACGAGCGTGGCGACTATTTCTATAATTACGGGCTGTTTGACTTCAACGCTCCCGGTTTCACCTACCGTTTCGTGAAAGGCGAGACCGACTATCTGTGTGGTGCCATACCTCAAGTCTATGCGATGGAAGGCTATCAAGGCAGAAGGGTGGTGGAGCAGATTCTGAATTTGACGCCGGCTCAGGCACGTGTGGTGCGCGACATGCTCGCCGAAAATGCCAAGCCTGAAAATGCCACTTACCGTTACCGCTTTGTGAGCGACAACTGTGCCACCCGTCCGCGCGACATTATAGAGAAAGCATTGGGCAGTTCTTTAGTGTACCATCCCGAAGAATCTGCCAAACTGACATATCGCGACATCATGCATGCCTTCAACGGCAATTTCGCATGGAGCCAGTTTGGAATCGACCTCGCGCTCGGTTGCGACCTTGACACGGTGATTACCTATCGTCAGCAGATGTTTGCCCCCCTTTTTCTGATGACCGCCATCTCACGCGCCACAGTGAAAAATGCCGATGGCACAGAAGCTCCATTGGTGAAGAGTGAACAACTGCTTTCCGAAGGGGCAGGGAAGGGGCCTATGGCACCACCCACACCATGGTATGCCACGCCTCTCATAGTGGCACTGGTGCTGCTGTTGCTTGCACAGGCGATAACAGTGCGCGACTGCTGCAAAACTTTCAGTGTGAGCCGATGGTTCGACACGGTGGTGTATGCCGCTTTTGCTCTGGGTGGGTGCTTGATGTTCTATCTGGTGTTTGTGTCCACCCACGAGTGCACTTCGCCCAACTATAATGCGCTGTGGCTTCACCCATTTTATTTGCTCTTGGCGGTTATGCCATGGCTGCCCAAAGCGCAGAAGGCTACTGTGGCGCTGCACGTTGCAAACGTTGTGTGGCTCATCGTGGTGGCTGTGCTCATAGGTGGTGGCGTGCTGCACCAGAAGATGCTCACCGCATTTTATCTGCTGATGGCTGTGCCGATTTTGCGCTCACTTAACTATTTGATGCTTTATCAGCTGCGTCACATCCGTCAATCACGCAATCAACAACAAGAAGAGAATTATGCAATCGAGAAGTAGCCAAATAAACCGTCTGCTCACGTCCATTATGGCTTCCATAGTGGTGCTCTCGGCTGTGGCCACGGTGGAGGTACGTATGCCTAACCAGGAGGTGGAGGTGATTGTGAACCAGCTCCGCACCGACTGCTCGCTCCTGCTTTCCGACCGCGAGGGGCAGGAGGCCTTAGGCAGAATTCTGCGCCACCCGCAGGGCAAGGCGCTGATGCGCGCCATCAAGCACTTCTCACAGAAGCAGGCTGGCGGTGCGCAGGGCGATCACCACTCGGTGGCAGCCACGCTTCCTGGCCTACTTACTCCCAAATCCGACCATCCCCTACGCTTCATATCCATTCCTATATCACCGGCTCTTTTGGCACCCGCCATGCAGAGCCAGCTGCGTGTGCGCGCTCCCAATGTATTGTGCTGAAAACTTTCATGTGATTTTCAACTATTTTTATTATCTTTGTAGCTCATTATGTGGTGCTTTTCCATGCCCAAAGTGGGGATGGCGGGCATCGCTTCTGACAATTTAAAACAAAACAAAACACAATATATGGGATTAAACGACTTTTTAAAATCGATGTTCGGTAGCAAAAGCGACCGCGACTTGAAGAAACTGCGTCCGATTTTGCAGAAAATCAAGGATGTGTATCCTTCCATCCAGCAGCTCTCTAACGACGAGATTCGTGCGCGGGTCACTGCTATCCGTCAGGACATTCAAGACAGTGTGCAACCTCTGCGCGATGAGATTGCCAAGATAAAATCAGAAGTTGAGGAACTCGACTTCGACAAGCGCCAGCCTCTTTGGGACAAGGTGGACAAACTTCAAAAAGATGTGCTCGACCGCATTCAGGAAAAGCTCGACGAGGTGCTGCCTGAGGTGTATGCCATCGTGAAGGACACCGCACGGCGCTTTGCAGAAAACGAAACCATCGAGGTGACCGCCACCGACTTCGACCGCAAACTGGCCGCTGAAGGCCGCGACTTCCTTACTGTGGACGGCGACAAAGCCACTTACTACAACCACTGGGTGGCTGGCGGCAACGAGGTGACATGGGACATGGTGCACTACGATGTGCAGCTCATTGGCGGTATCGTGCTTCATCAAGGCAAGATTGCAGAAATGGCAACCGGTGAGGGTAAGACCCTCGTGGGAACACTGCCAGTGTTCCTCAATGCCCTTAGCGGCAATGGTGTGCACATGGTCACCGTGAACGATTACCTCGCTAAGCGTGACTCGGAATGGATGGGACCGCTGTATATGTTCCACGGCATTAGTGTGGCATGTATCGACAAGACCCGCCCCAACTCCAAGGAGCGCCGTGATGCCTACAACTGCGACATTACATTCGGCACGAACAGTGAATTCGGCTTCGACTATCTGCGCGACAATATGTGCATGACCCCAGAGGAGATGGTGCAGCGCATGCACAACTTCGCCATCGTGGACGAGGTGGACTCGGTGCTCATTGACGATGCCCGCACACCTCTCATTATCTCTGGCCCGGTGGCAAGAGGCGAGGACCAGATGTTCAACGACTTCAAGCCCAACGTGGAGCGCGTGTATGAGGCACAGCGCAAGCTCGTGACCCAGCTGCTTGCCGATGCCAAGCGCATGATGGCAAGCGACGACGACAAGACCTTTGAAGAAGGCACGTTGCTCCTGTATCGCGCCCATAAGGGTCTGCCCAAATACAAGCCCCTTATCAAATATCTGTCGGAAGACGGCGTGAAGCAGTCGATGCTGAAAATCGAGGCGAAATACATGCAGGACAATAGCCGCGACATGCACATTGTCACCGACCCGCTTTACTTCATCATAGACGAGCAGAACAACACTGTGGAACTTACCGACAAGGGCATCGATGTGCTCACCAAAGGCACGGAAGACCCTAAGTTCTTCGTCCTTCCCGACATTGCCAGCGAGCTTTCTGCCGTCACCAATGAGCCTCTCTCGGAAGAGGAGAAGGTGGAGAAGCGCGACCAGCTGCTTCAGAACTATTCTCTCAAGGCTGAGCGCGTGCACACCGTTACGCAGTTGCTGAAGGCCTACACGCTGTTTAACCGCGATGATGAGTACATCGTGGACGAAGAGGGCAAGGTGAAGATTGTGGATGAGCAAACCGGCCGTATTATGGAAGGCCGCCGATATAGCGATGGCCTACACCAGGCTATCGAGGCCAAGGAAGGCGTGAATGTGGAAGCCGCTACGCAGACTTTCGCCACCATCACGCTGCAGAACTATTTCCGTATGTATAACAAGCTGGCCGGTATGACCGGTACGGCAGAGACCGAAGCGGGCGAGTTCTGGGAAATCTACAAACTCGATGTGGTGACCATTCCTACCAATAAGCCTGTGATTCGCGACGACATGCCCGACCGTGTGTACAAGACGCAGAAAGAGAAATTCAATGCGGTGATTGCCGAAATTGAGAAAATGCGCAATTCTGGCCGCCCAACGCTGGTGGGTACCACCTCGGTGGAAATATCCGAGATGCTCAGCCGCATGCTCCGTCTGCGCCACATTCCTCACCAGGTGCTCAACGCCAAGCTGCACCAGCAGGAAGCCGACATCGTGGCACAGGCTGGCCAGTCGGTGGACGGCAAGGGCGTGGTGACCATCGCCACCAACATGGCAGGCCGTGGCACCGACATCAAACTCTCCAAGGAAGTGAAGGAGGCGGGCGGTCTGGCCATTATCGGCACTGAGCGCCACGAGTCGCGCCGTGTGGACCGTCAGCTCCGTGGCCGTGCCGGCCGTCAGGGCGACCCCGGTAGCTCCGTGTTCTTCGTATCGTTTGAAGACAAGGTGATGCGCCTGTTCGCCAGCGAGAAAATCGTGAAGTTGCTCGACCGCCTCGGCCTTGAAGACGGCGAGGCCATTGAGTCGCCTATGGTGACCAAGAGCATTGAGAACGCACAGAAGCGTGTGGAGGAAAACAACTTCGGTATCCGTAAGCACACCCTTGAATACGACGACGTGATGAATGCCCAGCGTAAGGTGATCTATACCAATCGCCACCATGCGCTTTTGGGTGAGCGAATCGGCCTTGACATCATCAACACCATCTACGACACCGTGGAGGATGCTGTGAACAAGTTCAACGACTATGAGTACGATGAATTCAAGATGCATGTGCTCACCACTTTCGCCATTGAGCCGCCATTCGACGAGGCTGAATACCGCAAGCTCGACAAGCAAGATAAAATCGACCGCCTCTATAAGGTGGTGAACGATGCGTTCAACCGCAAGATGGAGCGTCTGCGTGAAGTGGCCACTCCTGTCATCAACCAAATTGCGCAGCAGCAAATTGAGAATGGCGCGCCAGAGGTGGGCGGACAAATTCGTGTGCCTATCACCGATGGCAAGCGCATGTTCGGCATTGTGGCCGGCATTAAGGAAGCCTACGAGACTGGGTGTAAAAACCTTGTGAAGGCATGGCAAAAGGCTGTGCTCCTGCTCTCTATCGACGAGAACTGGAAGGAACACCTCCGCGAACTCGACCAGTTGCGCCAGTCGGTGCAGAATGCAAGCTACGAGCAGAAAGACCCACTTGTGATTTACAAGGTGGAGTCGTTCAAACTGTTCCAGGCTATGCTCGGTGTGCTCAACACCAAGGTGGTGGCCACACTGCTCCGCGGGCAGATTCCAGTAGAGGCAAGCGACCCCGACAGCGTGCGCCGCGAAGGCGAGCGCGCCCCTGAGCGCAAGCCCCAGCAGCGCCTGAGCGAAAACCGTGGCGACGACGCACTTGAGGCTGCCGCCAAGGCCAACGCCCGCGCCGCCCAGTCGGCATCGCCACAGGCAAGTGCTCCGCGCACACCGCTACATGTGGGCCCCAAAGTGATGCCAAACGACCCATGCCCATGTGGCAGTGGCAAGAAGTACAAGAAATGCCACGGACGCTTCGCATAAATGCCACTCTTGATTAAGTAAATATACTAAACTACATAATATATTGCTCTCTATAACGTGTCACACCCATAGAGAGCAATATTTTTTTGTGGATTTTGAGAAAAACCCTTATATTTGTGGTGGCTATACCTCTCACCGAAAGCACTTTCGGCTATTGGAGGTGTATAGCTGCATTTACATAAAAAAGGCGTACCATTTGCGCTTTGGCTTTGACGTGTTAGAACTTCGCAACTTCAAACTGTCTGTCAAAGAACAAAGCAACGTGGAACGCCCTTGCGAGATGTAATGTGTACACTCCTGCATTGACGCCTGGCGCTATCCTTTTGTGTTAGCCCGCGCCGATGCAGTTACTGCATACATATATACATCAAGCGTGGGGCTTTCAGCGTTGCTCGTTT
>DLLC01000017.1:0-140 GCA_002476625.1 Porphyromonadaceae bacterium UBA7572
TCACCACCTGTGAAGCGCACACGCAGCGACAGGCAGTCCGCCTTTTGGGGATTGTCCACCCTCGCCAGCGCTCCTCGTAAAGTTCCTTGACTTGATATAGGTGCCCGTCACTCCGCCACCGACCGAGTAGTCATAGGCAT
>DLLC01000017.1:240-44568 GCA_002476625.1 Porphyromonadaceae bacterium UBA7572
CCCCGTTGAAGCCCGTGACCGATGACGGTCCGCACAACTTGCGGTGGCTATAGGTGGCATGAGTCCGCCTTGACGCCCTGCGTGCTGTAGCACAGCCGCAACGGAAGCACCACACCATCGGCATTGACGGAGAAAATATCAACGGGAAACCTCACCGCTCCGGTGGCGAGCGAGGGCTGCGGCGACTC
Source organism: Porphyromonadaceae bacterium UBA7572 (assembly GCA_002476625.1). Lineage (GTDB taxonomy): Bacteria > Bacteroidota > Bacteroidia > Bacteroidales > Muribaculaceae > Sodaliphilus. Next base: position 429 of record DLLC01000017.1, read on the forward strand.
AAAGCGGCGCATCTGCGCCGTGGCAGGCCGAGGCCCAACCACATCGGCATTGAAAGCCGTGACCGCCTCCTGCCCCCATACGGAAAAATAGAGACAGATTATTGCAACAATAAGGTGCAAAAACCTCTTCATACTCTCTAACCCTTCTAATCTCTAAGAATTATATTGATTAGGGTGGTTACATCGCCTACGTTCACTGAGCCGTCAGCGTTGAGGTCGCATGCGGTGTCGGTATAGTCGGTCAAGCCTAAAATCTTGTTGATGAGGGCTGTCACATCGGTCACGTTCACCACGCCATCGGCATCTACATCGCCCTTAACCGGGGTTGGTGTCACGGCATCGTACACCGTTTCGAATCCTTGAAAATTGATGGTGTAGCTCTTGCCGGTTTTCGATGTGCCCATATTGAGTTGAATGGTGCTCAAGGTGAGCGGATAGTTGCCCATATCGCAAGTGTCGATCCACGAGGCAGTGGGGAGCGTGAGCACAATGTCCGTATCGGCAATCACCGTGTCGGGGGTGAGGGTTTGGTAGGTGATTTTCTCTCCGTTTCGGCGGATGCCTAACACCACATTCTTCAGTGGTGCCTCCCCGGGATTGAGACGAATTCTGACGGCATCGGGCAAACTCCACAGGCGCAGCGTCTTGCTCAACACTAATTTAGGACTGCGGCCCGAGGCGCCCGTATAGGTGTAGTCGAAGCCATCGCCATGGGCGGTGACAGCTGCGCTCTTGCCACCCGTCTGAGTGATTTTCCAAGTGGCAAGGTCGATATTAGGGTCGATAGGCATTACATGGGCTGTGGGACGCTCAACCGTCACCTTCATGGTGTCGGCAAACTCTCCAATGCTTCCATACACATACGCCACACCATCGGTCACGCCCTGGAGCACGCCCGTTGCGCTGTCGATTGTCACCACACTTTCATCGCTGCTCCGCCATGTGAGGGCTGCTGGATTCACTTCACGGGTCACACCATCGTGCGTATTCTCCACTGCCACGGCATACTTGCGGTAGGTGTCGGAGATGATGGAGTCGTTCACAATGTTCAGTCCTTCGCCTGCGCCCAGAACCATCACAGGCACTGTGGCTGTTAAACCGCAGTAAGTGGCAGTGAGCACTGCGTCGCCAGAGCCTTCGGCATAGAAAGTGTGGTCGTCGGTCATTCTGCCCACAGCCTCAGGACAAGACACCTTCACACCCTTCAAATCGGTGTCAATGAGTAGCCCATACTGGTTGTAGCCATAGAATTTCGGAGTATATACGCCATACTTTGGCACTTTAGCTACCCAGTCAACAAACGCAATTTTAGCAATCACACTGTCGGCGGGAGCGGTGCTGACTGCAAAGAAGCCATTGGCATCGGAGCGTTCAGAACCGTCGCTCGGCACATTAAGCGTGCCAAGAGCCTGGCTATACATCGTGGAAGAACCGCCACTGTCGAAGTTCAGTCCCTCCCATGCGCCAAGCTGCCGGAGCAAGTCGGCGCCTTCTGTGGTGCGCGCGCCACTCGAAATAGGAGAGCGGCCATCAATCTGCACCATGATAATTTTTGTTTCGTCCTGGCTAAAGCCCATCACGGTGAGCGGCTGGTTGCTGCTAAACTGGCTCATGATATACTCGGTTTCGAGCACATTGCCTTTTTCCAAAATTTTAGGCACGCTGGAAATCATGGTCTGCGGATTCACCTCTGTGCCGCTCATATACACACGTAGGTCAAACGTCACCACATCGCCCGGCTTCAGGTTGTTCACAAAGTTGAGTGTAGCGCCTTGTCCTCGAATCACAAATCCATCAGCGGGAATATCCATATCTCCTGCACCCGACGCATCGGAGGTGACCACAAGGCGGAAAGGCTTGGCAATGCCAAACTCATCGCCTTCGGCCAGCACAGCCTGCACCTCGGCACAAGTGCCACGCAAGTTGGTGCTCGACAAGAAGGTGGAAGTGAACAGTTCAATCTCGTCGCAGGCGTATTCACTATTCACCATACCCATCGCCACAGTCTCACCCTTTTCGTTTTTCACACTGCCACCAAAGCGAGCATCGCCAAATAGAGGCTTCTTGTTCTGGTCAAGCGAAAAGTCAATCCAGTTGCCCACATGGTTCACGCCATGGTAAATCTTACCATCGGCAATGCAAGGGCCTATAGGAGCCCCCACAACCGACTCACCGCGGCCAGTCTGTCCGCTTGTGCGGAAAAAGTCGCCATTCACGCCCAAGAAATATTGGGCTCCCGGACGCGACTTACGACGCGACATTCCCGAAATCGTTTCACCACCGGCATATTTGTCTTGTCCCATCACGGCAGAAAAAGTGACAAGAGGATTGCTCAAGTCGGTGATGGAATAACGCACATACATCTGTCGGCCAGCGTCGGTGCGCATCAGCAGTTGAGTGCAACTCGTACTGGGGCCCACCATGGCATGGTAAAGCGTATCGGCCACAAATTCTGTGCCCCGAATATTATAATGGATTGAGGCATTCGCCAATCCTCCCACCGCTGCAATCAGCAGCGTAATCAGTATTTTTTTCATCTTTATGCTACATTAAAAAGGAAGTTAGATATTAGAAGAGGGATTTGAGGATGGTTAGACATTTGTCTTAACTTCCTTAACCCCTCCTAATTTCTAACCACTCTTATCTAAGAATTTGATTGATGAGGGCGGTTACGTCGCTCACATTCACCGCACCGTCGGCGTTGAGGTCGCACACAGCGTCGGCATAGTCATTCAAACCTAAAATCCTGTTGATAAGGGCAGTCACATCACTCACATTCACCACGCCATCGCCGTTAAGGTCGCCCTTGGTGGCGGAAGGAACTGCGTTGTAAACGGTCTCAAAGCCATCGAAGTCGATGGTATACTGCTTACCAGTGGTAGAAGTGCCCATGTTGAGCTGAATGGTGTTGAGCGTGACGGGGTAATTCTTCATGTCGGCAGCGTCAATCCAAGAGGCGGTCGGCAACTCCATCTCTATCATCTTTCCAGCCACCACAGTGTCGGGAGTAAGGGTCTGGTAAGTGATTTTCTGGCCGTTGGGGCGCAAGCCCAGCACCACGTTTTTCACGGGTGCCTCGCCGGGATTGAAGCGAATGCGGATAGCGTCGGGCAGACTCCACAGCCTGATGCTTTTAGTGAGCACAATCTTAGGACTGCGGCCCGAAGCGCCCGTATAAGTGTAGGTGAAGCCATCGCCATGGGCGGTGCTGACAGCATTCTTACCTCCCGATTGGCTGATTTTCCAAGTCTTCACGTCCAGATCACGGTCGATTGGCATCACATGGGCTGTGGGCCGCTCTACATTCACCTTCATCGTGTCGATGAGTTCTCCTATTTTGCCATACACATAAGCCTCGCCATCAGCCACACCATGGAGCACACCCGTAGTGGGGTCAATTTTCACAACCGCCTCGTCACTGCTCCACCACGACAGCACTGAAGAATGGATAGGCATTGTCACACCATCTTCAGAATTGGTCACTTCCACCGTGTAGTCATGGAAAGTGTCGGTCACAATTGAGTCGTTTCTAAACTTGACACCGGTGCCTTCGCCAAAAATCTGCACAGGCACAGTGGCTGTGATGCCACCATAGTGAGCGGTGATCAAGCCATCGCCGCTGCCATCACCGAAAAACACGCTATCCTGCTGCACATGCCCCACCGATGACGGGCAAGAGAGCGTAACGCCATGCAAGTCGGTGTCGATGAGCAAGCCATATTTGTTGTAGCCATAGAATTTCGGACGGTAAATTCCATATTTAGGCACTTTGGCCACCCAATCAACAAAAGCGATGTTGGCTATGGTGCTGTCGTCGGGGGCTGTGTATACGGCAAAGATACCATTACCGTCGGCCCGTTCAGACCCATCACTGGGGACATTGCGCACACCAAGCGAACTCGAATAAAAGGTGGAGGAACCACCACTGTCCATATTCACAGCATCGGTAGCGCCCAGCAGCCGCAGCAAATCAGCTATCTCGGTGGTGCGCGCGCCACTTGAAATGGGCGAACGGCCGTCGATGGTGAGAAACATTATCGTCGATCCTCCGTCGGCGATTGCCACTGCTGTGACGGGCTGGTTTGAGCCAAACTCCTCAAGCAGATATTCTGTGTCGGTCACCTCGCCATTTCGCAAGCTGTTGGGCCAACTCGACATCATGGTGTGGGGGAAAATTTCCTTGCCGTCCATATTGGCATGGAATTCCACCGTAATTTCATCGCCTTCTTTCAGTCCCTTCACAAACTCGCTACCAGAGCCTTGTCCATGTATCACATAGCCACTGGCTGGAATATCCATATCGCCTGCGGTGGATGGCGCTGCAGTGGCCACCATCTTGAAGGGCTTGCCAAACACGAACTTCTCGCCATCTGCCAGCCTCATCGCTATTTCAGCGTCGCCGGCAGGCAAGTTGGTGCCTTTGAAAAAATGGCTGTTATAGATAATCACACGGTCAGACGAACCGGGATTCACCAAGTTCACGCCTGCCACGTCTACTTTCACGCCAGCGGCATTAGTCACCGCTCCAGAAAATTTTGTGCAACCGATCACCGGATTCTTCTTACCGGCATCAAGCACAAACTGCGTATAGTCTGTGTTGGTGTTGGCCTTGTAGATTTCACCATCCACCACACAGGGGCCAATAGGTATTCCCACCATCGACTCGCCACGGCGTGTAGTGCCCGAAGTGTAGAAAAAGTCGCCATTCACGCCAAGGAAATAGCGCGCACCAGGTCGCGACTTGCGCTGCGACATACTCCTCACCGTCTCGGTGCCAGCAATGTGGTCATCACCCATCACCGTACTAAAAGAGATGTATGGATTGGTCAGGTCAATCTTCGCATAGTAAACATACATTTGCCGACCGGCGTCTGACCGCATCAAAAGAGAGGTCTGCGATGTGCCAGGTCCGAGCATGGCATGAAACAGGGTGTCGGTCTGGTAAAGTGTGCCGCGCACATTATACTGAGTAGAAGCATTGGCGCATAGTGCAGCGGCACACGCCAATGCCATGATTACGATCTTCTTCATCCTTTCAAGATTATTTCAGCATCATACCGATAAGGGCAGTCACGTCGCTCACGTTCACCGCGCCGTCGGCGTTGAGGTCGCACACGGAATCGGCATAGTCTGTCAAGCCTAAAATTCTGTTGATAAGTGCGGTCACATCGCTCACGTCCACCACTCCGTCGGCATTAATGTCGCCTGTGGCAGGCACTCCAGGCACGGCATCGTAAACCGTCGCAAAATTCTTGAACACCATGTGATACTGCTTGCCGGCAGTGGAAGCGTTCATATTAAGCTGGATTGAGCTCAAAGTGATAGGGAAATTGCCCATATCTGTCGCATCTATCCATTCCGATGTGCGGAGGTCTATATCCATGTCGGCATTTGGCTCCACACCTGTCAAATCCACTGTGTGATAGGTCATACTCTCTCCATTGGCACGCACGCCCAGCACCATATTTTTCACTGGGGCCTCACCAGGATTCAAAGACACACGAATAGCGTCGGGCAGGCTCCAGAGACGAATACTCTTGGTCAGAACTATTTTAGGGCCACGCGCTGATGCGCCAGTATACACATAGTCAATGCCGCTGCCTACCGCCGTGGCCACAGTGTTCTTGCCACCGGTCTGGCTGATTTTCCATGTCTTCACGTCAAGATTCGGGTCTATCGCCATCACATGGGCAGTAGGACGCTCCACAACCACCTTCAAGGTGTCGCGCACGTTACCCAGGCAGCCAATCACAAGAGCCTCGCCATCGTTCACGCCTTTCAGAACGCCAGAATGCTCATCCACTTTCACCACATTCTCATTGGTGCTCGTCCATGAAAGGGCGGCAGGATTGATAGGCATGGTGGCTTCACCCACAACACTCTCCACATCGATGGCATATTCACGGTAAGTGTCGTTGATAATCGAGTCATGCACTATGGTGATGGCGTCGGATGAATTTTGCACTTGTGCGGTAATGGTGGTGGTGAGATTGCCATAAGTGGCGGTCAGCACGCCTTCCTCGAGATTTCCGTCGGCATAGAATGTGGTGTCGCCCACAATATGGCCAAGCTGTTCTGCGCATGAAAGTTTCACACCCTTCACATCAGTGTCGATGAGCATTCCATACTGGTTGTAGCCATAGAATTTGGGGGTGTACATACCATATTTAGGCAAGCGCAAACAGAAATCCATATAGCGGATTTCAGCAATTGCGCTGTCGTCGGGCGCTTCACTCACGGCAAAAATGCCATTGCTGTCGGCACGCTCGTTACCGTCGCTGGGCTTGTTTCTCACACCGAGAACACTGGAATAGAGGCAAGTGGAGCCGCCGCCATCCACATTGATGGCCTGCCATGCACCGGCATACTTCATCAGTGCGCCAAGGGCGGGAGTGGTGGCGCCGTCGCTCAATGGAGAGCGACCGTCAACCACGAGAAAAATCACCTTCTTGCCATCTTGGCTATAGCCCAGCACCGTGCGGGGGTGAACCGATGTGTCGGTGCTGTTCACCACCTGTCCGCCACTCAGCACCCAAGGATTTCCCGATACAATTTCTGTAGGCGTAAACGCTTTGCCGTCGAGATAGGCGTTGAGCGTGAGCGTGAGCTGGTCGCCTGGCTTCAGTCCTGCGATAAACGAGGCTGCCGACCCTTTCCCCGTCAGCACGAGTCCCTCGCTTGGCACATCCATATCGCCGGCGCTGCTTGGCGTGTTTACCACCTCCAGCTTGCACTGCTTGGCAAACGCAAAAGAGTCGTCACCATCCACATAGCGCACCTGCACCTCGGTCACATTGCTTTCATTGGTGCCCTTGAAATATTTGGGGTTGTAAAGCGTAACGGCATTGTAAACGGCATCGGTATTGACGCCACCGATATTCGCTTTTCCATTCGCGCCTTCCACAGTGCCGCCAAAAGTGACATTGCCAATCGAAGGCACTTTATTGGCATCGATAGTGTACTGTATCTCTGAGCCATTCACGCCTTTATATATCACACCTTTTGCCATCGACGACGCTATTGGGGCGCCCACCATCGACTGTCCGCGCCGGGTGGTGCCAGAAGTGAACCAAAAATCGCCATTCACGCCCACGTAATAGCGCTGCCCGGACTGCGTCTTGCGGTTGCACATCTGCGACACCGTTTCGCCGCCAGCCATCATATCCGTACCGCTCACCGCACGAATTTTTACATAGGGGTTGGTCAAATCCACAGTCGTGTAGAACACCCGCATATGCTTATTGCCACTTTGCAGCAGCAGGGATGTCTGTGTGGTGCCTGGTCCCACATAGGCGTGGAAAGTGGTATCCACCGAATAGGTTGTCCCCACCACATCGCACACGCCTTTCGCGTTCGCCCCGAGTGCCACAGCACCCATCAGCGTCAAGGCCATCATTGCTATTTTCATTGTTGGTATATGTTTTGTTGTCGCACCACCTTCGTGTAGTGCGTGTTCATGTTATTTTTTTAAAATTTGATAGATAAGCGCAGCCACATCACTCACGTTCACCACGCCATCGCCATCCACGTCGCACAAGCCATCAGAATGACTGGCCAAGCCAAGGATTTTATTGATGAGCGCCGACACGTCATCGGCATTCACCACACCATCAGCATTGATATCACCCTTGGTGGAGGGATCTTCTGGCGCATCACGATACACGGTTTCAAAGCCTGTAAAGTGCATATCATACACCTTGCCAGTGGTGGATGCATTCATATTGAGCTGAATGGAGCATAGCGTGATAGGATAGTTGCCCATGTCCGACGCATCACACCAGTTGGCTGTGGGTAATTCCACCGTCATCTCTTTGTTGGAAGTAATCTCCGCTGGGGTAACAGTTTCATAAACCATATTGCCGCCGTTGGCACGGAGGCCAAAAACGAAATTCTTCACTGGAGCCTCGCCAGGGTTAAGACGCACACGAATCACGTCAGGCAAGCTCCACAGGCGACAGTTCTTGGTCATCACGATTTTTGGGCCACGGGCCGATGCACCGGTGTAAGTGTAGTCGAAGCCGTTGCCAATAGCTGTGGCCGTCACGTTTTTGCCTCCCGTCTGGCTAATTTTCCAAGTGGAGAGGTCGAGATTGGGGTCAATAGGCATAACGCGCGATTCTGGAATCTCCACGTTCACGGTCATAGTGTCGCAAATCTCACCCAGCACACCCACCACCTGGGTTTTGCCATTACGCAAGCCCTTCAAGATGCCTGTGTGCTCACCGATGGAGACAATGCTCTCGTCGAGGCTTTTCCATGTGAGGGCAAGCGGGCTGATGTTCATGGCCGTTTCGCCCACCATGGTCTGAACTGCCACAGGATACTGCTTGTAACCGTCGGTGATAATGGAGTCGTTGGTGATGTTGATAGCGTCCACCGCATTAATAATTTGTATAGGCATCGACACGGAGTAGCCATTATAAGAGGCTGTGACAGTTCCTTCAAGCGAAGTGCCGTCGGCATAGAAAGTGGTGTCGGCAAGCACATGCCCGATAGCGTCGTCACAAGTAATCTTCACACCCTTCACATCTTGGCTCACAAGCATTCCATACTGGTTGTAGCCGTAGAATTTAGGAGTGTAAACTCCATATTTCGGGGCACGAAGCGCAAAATCCACAAAGCGAATGCTGGCTATGGCGTCGTCGTCGGGTGCCGAGCTCACACCATAGAACGCGTTACCATCGGCACGCTCGCTGCCGTCGCTTGGCTTGTTGCGAATGCCCAGTGTGCTGGTATAGAGCACCGACGAGCCACCGCCGTCCACGTTCATTCCATCGGTAGCGCCTGCATAGCGCATGATGTCGGCAAGCCAAGTGGTGCGCACACCGCTTGAAATGGGCGAGCGCCCATCAACCACTAAGAAATACACCTTCTTGCCTCCATCGCTATACCCCACAGCTGAGCGCGGATGACGCGCACTGGCATCGCCACGGTCGCCCTCGCTCTGAAGTGTGGCGCCATTTTCAAGAATTTTAGGGTTGCCTGAAATCACCTGGTAAGGCTCTACCGTCTGTCCGTTGAAGGTCCATGATGGGGAAATGGCTACAGTGTCGCCCTCATGGAGCGTAGAGATGAACGTGGCAGCCGTGCCATGCCCGTGGAGCACATATCCGCCCTTGGCGATATCCATGTCGCATGCGGTGCTTGGCGCGCTCACTAATTTCATCTTGAAGGGCTTGCCGGTTTCAAACTTTTCCCCGTCAACGAGCACAGCGGCAATCTCACAACCGCTCGTCTCGGCAGTTGCCCCGTAATACAAGTCGTTATATATCGTCACCTTATTCTGGTTCGACGCAGCCTTTTCGTTGGCACTCACATTGATGCCGCCCAAAGTGGCTTTTGTTCCATCTGGCGCTGTCACTGTGCCACCGAAGAAGAAGGGATTCACATACACCGCGCCCTTGGTGTCGACCACGAAATTCTTGTAGAGCGTGGCATTGTTGCGTGCACGGTAAATCACGCCGTCCACCACGGTAGAGCCCACTGGCGCACCCACTTTCGACACACCGCGGTTGGTCTGCCCCGATGTGGTGAAGAAGTCGGCATTGATGCCCACGAAATAGCGCTCCCCAGCCTTCGACTTGCGCTTTGCCATGCCTGAGATGGTTTCATTGCCAGCAAGTTTGTCGGTGGCGCAAACGCCACGGAGCGACAGATAAGGATTGGTCAAATCCATTGTGGCATAAAACACGCGCAGAGCATCACCATTTGCCGGGTTGCGAAACCAGAGCGATGTGGAAGTGGTGCCGGGGCCCACCTGGTTGTGAAATAGCGTGTCCACCGTGAATGTGGTGCCTTGAAGCGACCACGTGTCGGAAGCCACAGCCGAAGCACTCGTCAATGCTGCAATGAGCAGCGAGAATAAAGATTTTTTCATTGTCTATGTTTTTATAGTATAATTTGTGACAGTATGTTGAAATTGCTTATACACATGTTGGGGGGGCTGGTTAGCCGAGAATAAGATTGATGAGGGCGGTCACGTCGCTCACGTTCACCTCTCCATCGGCATTGATGTCGCACACAGCGTCGGCATAGTCGGCTGTGCCGAGAATCTTGTTGATGAGGGCGGTCACGTCGCTCACGTTCAGCACACCATCGGCATTGACATCGCCTTTACGCTCAGGCTGTTCGCCGCCGCCCAGGTTCTTGCCCATCTTATACACACCCATACCGTTATAGGCCTTGAAAGTGAAGATGGTGGCCACTTGCGCTCCATTCTCCTCATTCACGTCCACATTCAGGCAGTGCACGCGCAGTCCGCTATCGCTCACCTTGCCAAGGCTGTCGGCTGGAATTTGCCAGTATTTTTTCATTCCGGCAAGCGACATTCCATCACCGAGTTCCACGATATTGGCTTGACAGCCATGGCCATTGCCATCGTATGCGGCTTTCACATAAGCGAGCATGTCTTTGCCGTCGATCGAGAATTCTGCCACGCCATTGGCGGTGAATTGAGGCTGGAGTTCGGTGGGCACCTGTTCAAAGCTGTCGATGATAGAAGCGGTCACATCGTAAAGCACTGGGGCTGTGTCGAAGCAGTCGATATAGAAAAGCTCGCCCGAATAGCGGTCTTCATCAGTGGGACCTAACACCATCTTCACTATCGGCGCAAGGCTGAAGCCTGTTTTGGTTTCGGGGTAGAATGTGGTAAACTCAATAGAGGGATCGCCCTCAAAACCGCCTTCGAAACTCTCCGCGCCCTGGTCGGCGTGCCAGCGATAGCAAGTGGCGCTGCCTGCGCCACCAGTGTTGTTGCCAATAGTCATCACATTGCACTCAGCTTTCTCGCGGGTGATATCGCCCATCACGTCGAGGTAGTCGGTGCGCTCCAGTTTGTCGCCCTTCTTAAGTTTGTCGATAAGCGTCAAAGCACCGGTTTCAGTGTTCACTTGATAGATGGGGATAAAGGTGTTCACATTGCTGGTCATTGGAGCCACCCAGACGTGGCCAAAGTTGTCGCGACCGATGCTGGCCACACCAAGAAATGCGGTGTAGGGGGAACCGTCAAGGGTAAGGTCAAGGTCGGGCAACGGTGACCCGTCAGCCACTTTAAAGCGGTGAATCACCGACTGCGAAACGGTGTCTTTTCCCACCACCACAGCTTTTTCCTCACTGCGCGCCACATAGATGACGCCTTCATTCATCACCGCTGTGCGCGCACGCTGGCTGCATGCGGCATCGCGGATAAATGTGGTGGTGTGCACTCGGTCGTAAATCCATTGATTCACCAGGTTATAACCGTTCACAGGCTCATACTTTTGCCCATCAGTCACTGCCAAGGCATTGAGTGCCGAGAACAATGCCAGCACAATAAAGAGTAAATTTTTCTTCATGTCAATAGTATTTTTTGTTTAATCTGTTAACAGTCGATAGTCACCATTTGTGCTTCGGGAAAGCGCAAATTTCACTTTATAGGCATAAAGATACAAAATTATATGCAAAGCCGGCAATATGAGCTGCAAAAAAATCCCCTACAAAGAATTCTTTGCAGGGGATATGATTTGTCTGATGGACACTTGGCGCAGTGTCACACACACTGCGTCGGCAGAATCCATGCAATTTTCAAATTAGATGCCAAGCACCATGTTGATGAGTGCGGTCACGTCGCTGGCGTTCACAGCACCGTCGGCGTTCACGTCGCAAGTAGCGTCGGCATAGTCAGCAGTTCCAAGCACCTTGTTGATGAGTGCGGTCACGTCGCTGGCGTTCACCACGCCGTCGGCGTTCACGTCACCCTTGATTCCAGGTTGTTCGCCGCCACCTACGTTCTTGCCAATCTTGTACACGCCAACACCATTGTAGCTCTTGAATGTAAGGAGTGTAACCACGTCTGAGCCATTTTCCTTGCTGTATTCCACATTGAGGCAGTGGATACGGTTACCACCGTCAGAAGTCTGACCGAGGCTGTCGGCAGGAATCTGCCAGTATTTCTTCATGCCGGCGAAAGCCATTCCATCGCCGAGTTCCACTACGTTGGCTTGGCAGCCATGGCCTGTGCCTGAGTATTGAGCGATGGAGTAAACCATAAAGTTGCGGTCGTCGAGAGTGAACTCAGCCACACCATTGGTGCCGTTTTCAGGAAGAAGTGACTTGTCCACCTGCTCGAAACTGTCAAGAAGGCTGCCAGTCACATCGTAGAGTGCAGGCACAGAGTTGAAGCCATCCACATAGAAGAGCTCGCCAGCATAAGGAGTTTCGCTTGATGGGTCGTAGCACATCTTTACAGTTGGGCCATAGCTCCATTCTGTCACAGTCTCTGGATAGAATGCGGTGATTTCCAAAGAAAGGTCACCTTCAAAACCACCCTCAAAAGTGTCGGAGCCCTGGTCGGCATGCCAGCGGTAAATAGTAGCCACCTGTGTGCCGGCATTCATCACATTGCATTCAGCCTTCTCGCGAGTGATGTCGCCCATCACGTCGTAGTAGTCTGTACGTGCAATTTTGTCGCCTTTGTCAAGGGTTGCGATAAGGGTAAGTTCACCTGTCTCGGTGTTGAGCTGATACATAGGAATGTTGGCAGTCTTTTCACTGGTGTAAGGCATTACCCAAACATGACCAAAGTTATCTGTACCGATGCTGTTCACACCTAAGAACACGCCATAAGCCTTTCCGTCGAGAGTCACGTCGAGCGCTGGAAGTTCAGCGCCAGTTTTAGCGTCAAGGCGATAAATCACAGATTGAGGCACAGTGTCGCCAGGAGCCACAACAGTCTGCTTCACCTCAGAACGGGCGATGTAAACCACGCCATTGCTCAAAGTTGCAGTACGCGCACGAGTATTACAGTAATCTGCCTTGGTAAATACGGATGGAGTGTGGAAGCGGTCAAGAATCCAGCTGTTCACAATCTTGATGTCATTCACTGGCTCATAGGTCTGGCCATCGGTAGCCGCAAAAGCGCCTACGCAAGCAACCCATGCGAGAGCCGCAGTAAGTAAAAACTTCTTCATTTGTAAATAGGTTGTTAAGATTATTAATTAGTTTGTTATACAATAAGTCGAATTATACTTCCTACAAAGTAAGTAATTTTTCAGCAAATAAGCAAATATTTGCCAAACAAGAAAAGCAAAATTAACGAATGCAAACACCCATTAAGCCATATCGGGCAACTAACACAAGATGAGCGTTCACTGGCCGAGAATGAGATTGATGAGGGCTGTCACGTCGCTCACGTTCACCACGCCGTCGGCATTGATATCGCATAGGGCATCGGTGATGCCAGCGTCGCCAAGAATGTGATTGATCAGTGTGGTCACATCGCTCACGTTCACCTCTCCATCGGCATTCAAGTCGCCCACAAGAGGGGCTGCCACATATTTAAACTGGCGCACCGGTGAATAGTCGGTAAAGTTTACAGTAGTGGAGCCAGCTGTCCCATAGGCATAGCGCGCCCGCACATAGTAGTTTTTGCCATCCACAGGGTGACCAGTGCCCGTCATTTCCGACAGCGACACAGTGGCAAACACGCCTTCATCGAGCGTTGCCTTCCACGAGGAGCGCACAGGGAACGACGTGGATGTGCTGATTTCCACCCGAAGCGACTGTGCGCCCTCCTCTGGCTCAACACACACATTTTGGTTACCATGCAGAGTGGCACCGTCAGCCTTTGGCGAGACAAACACGGGGATTGCTGGAACCACGTTTTTGGTGGTGAACTTCACCACCTCGCTTTGGTCGGTGGCATCTCCTAAACGAGCCGTCACTTGGGCGTAGTAAGTAGTGCCCCCTGCTAATTTGAATTTAGGGATGCTGTGCGATGCGTCCTTGGTGTTCGCCACATAGGCGGGCGATGCCATCGACGACACCGATGACACACTTAGCGTATAGTCCGTCCCTTCTGCGGCCTCGCTCCACGAAATTTTGGGAGTGAGTGGCTGGTCGGATGATAAGTTAAGCGGATTTTTGATGGCTATTTTCTCACAAGTGAACGACTGCACATCGCTGGTGGCACTCGACAGGTTGAGACCGCGCGACGACACTCGCCAGTAGTAGGTGCCTGGAGCAATGCCAGGAATGTCGGTGATAGCCACGGTGGTGTCTGCCACATCCTTATATGCCACTGCATTCTGGCAAGCAGCATCACTGAACACTTCCACCGCATGGAGCGTGCCATTAGTGCGCCATGAAAGGCGTGAGAGCATAGGCACTGTAGCGCCATCGGCAGGAGCGGTAATCACGGGCTTTGTGGCTGGCCGGGAAGTGCCGCCGGCAAGCACCGGGGCAAACTCATTTTCCCATCGGTCGAGAATGGTGACTGCGAAGCGGTAGCCTGCCATGTATACAGACTTGATTGCATATTCATTAGGATAAGTGAAGCCTAACAGATACTGGGGCTGGCAGCGGAAGTCGGCATCGCTCACGCTGTCGGGAATGGCATAGATGGCGTAGCGCACATTGTCCACGGCATCCCATTTAAGCGTGTTGCCCTCACGGCGGCAGTTCGTCACGGTGCCATATTGCTTTTGTGGCGCCACCCAGCTCGGGCTCGGGCACAGGGCCGGTGTGGTGAACACCTGCTTTTTGAGCCAGCGTCGCAGCCCCCATGTCTGTCCGTCGATTGTGCCATTGTTGTTGCGCCAAGTGCTGTACTTGAAGTACACCATGCCCTGCGCCTGGGCATCGCGCATAATCTGCACCTGGTTGGCAAATTCAGACAGGTCCCAGCCCTCTTTGCCAAAACTTGAGCAGCTCTGGCTGATATACACATGGCGGTTGAATTTTTTGCCTATCTTTCCCCACCAAGCAGTCACTTCGTCGAAATTGCCAGCGGTGTTCCAATACACTTGGGGCGAAATGAAGTCGATGGTGCCACGCGTCACCCATGCCATCGGGTCGCTATAAATCTGATTGTACTGCCAGTCGGATCCCGGGCTGGGATCCACGCCGTACTTGGCAGCCACATCGGGCGAGGAACATGCCACTCCGGCTGGACCGATACCAAAGCGCACCCATGGCTTAGTCTGCTTAATCATAGTGTTCACGTCGGCCACCATCTGGTTCACGTTTTCTCGGCGCCAGTCGCCTTGGCTCAGTGTGCCACCATTGTTTTTGTAAGCGGCATACAAATCGGCATCAAGGGAGAAGTCGCAGCCTCCCTGATTATAGAAGTAGTCGTCAAACACTAAGCCGTCCACGTCATACTTGGTGATAATGTCTTTGCACACGTCAACCACGCGCTGCCGCACCTCGGGCAAGCCAGGGTTGAGCACCGTTTCGTAGCTCGTGGTAAGCAGCCAGTCGGGATGAGTGTGGATATAGTCGAGGTCGCTCTGCCCCCATTTCGAGCCAGTGGGCGCATACCGGTAAGGGTTCACCCAAGCATAAAGCTCAATGCCGCGCTTGTGTGCCTCCTGCACTATCCACTGCAAGGGGTCGAATGCGGGCACATCACCGCGTTTGGCCACGATATAGCTCGACCAAGGCTCATAGGCGGAATTATACATGGCGTCGCACATGGCGCGCACGTGGAAATACACGGCGTTCATATTGTTGGCCGCCAAGGTGTCGAGCATTCGCTGACACGAGACCTTCATGGTGGCGGCATTCGAGGAGGTAATTTTACTCGATGGCCAGTCGCTCACATAGGCGCTCATCCACACCGCTCGCTGCTCACGCTTCACGGCGGCACCGCCCACAGTCGCACCGAAAAGCAGAATCGCCAGCAACACAGATTTCAAAAAAGTCGTATTCATAAGATAAAAGTATCATTAACAGTATGTTGAAATATCTAAAGTCAAAGGATTACCATTGCAAAAAGGCACAAAGGCTCTTAAAAAGGCTTCAGACGAGAAGGAGTTTTTTAAAAAAAATACAGAGGACGCTGAATTTGGTATTAGCGCCCCCTGCATTCATATTTCTGTCAAGAAATTGTCAGAGGAAATCAGAACAGAGCAGTCTTGCGTGAGTTGATGCAGACGCCCAGAATCTTATCGGTATTGTCCATAAACTTGTGCATGCTCTGAGTGGCAGGATCGTAGTACATCAAGCCAGTGGTGTAGTTCTTTTCACCAGACTGTGCACGGAAACCGAAGTACACGTAGTGTGTGGTTGGATCCACGGCAAACTGAGTGGTGTAAACGCCCTCAGATGCTGAAGTGTTGATTGGGTCAGCCTCCATGTTGATAAACTTGTTGTAGTTGGAGTATTCCACCGTCTTGTCAGATGCAGGGATATTATATTCGCAGAAGCCCACACCAGGAGTAGTTCCGGCAGTCATCCACACATAGAGCTTGCCGAGGTCTTCATCAAGGGTGAAGGCACGAGGCTGGGTGGTTTCAAGCACGATTGGGTGAGGAATCTTCACACCTGCGCCAGTCTTGCCGATATCACTGGTGTTGAAGCGGTAGATACCATTACCTGAATAGTTCTTACCCCACCAGAACATACCGCTCTTGTCGATATATATACCAGTATGGATAGCGCCATACGACATACCCTGACCGTAGTAAGCAAGCTGGTTGTTCACCACGAAGTAGCCAGCGGTGCTGGAGTAAACGGTAGACTCACGAGCGCCACGGGTGCTCAATGGAATCTGGCGGATACCGGTGTTACGGTCGGTGTAGTAGAGGTAAGTGCCATCGGTGCAGCCCTGGAATGGGTCGTTGAAAGCCTGCCCCCCCACATTGGTGATCATCACGTTCACGCTTGCGCCGTCGGCGCTCATCACAGAGATTTTACCGTCGCCGAGAGTGCCTTCCTCGTCATTCACATAAATGTACTGCTTACCGGCATCGAGGATATATATATTATCTTGCTCAGTGCCTGATGCTGATTTTTCTGTGGCGAACACCAGCTGAGTTGGCATGTTGCCAGAGTTCACACCCATATCAAATGGAAGGTTCTTGGTGCCCTTTGGCAGCTTGCTCATGTCCACGAGCTTATATGCCTTGATATTGCCACCGAGCTCGGCATAGTAGAGTGTGGCGCATGGGTCGGTAGTACCCACTTGCACATTCACATAAGAGTCTTGCAGACGGCGGTTTTCACCATTCACGTCAAACCAAGTTTGCAACTCGATTTTTTGTGATCCTATGTTCTGGAAGCAGAGAGCGCCAGGGTTGTCGATAGAGCCATCCTCGTGAGAATAGCCCACGAATTCAGTAATTTCGGTTCCATCGGCCTTCTTGGTTCCTTCTGGGAATTTCCATACATATTTGCACACGAGCTTCTCCGGGTTAGGCAATTCAATGTCGAGGTTCACCTTCACATCGTTAATCACCACCACAGGGGCAGTCTGGCTGGTCACGCTCAGCACTGGAGCGATATCGTAAATCATAAGCGGGTAGGTTCTGGATCCCACGCCATCCACAGTGAGAGTGACGTTGTACACGCCAGCCTTTTCATACTTATGCTTTGGGTTGGCTTCGTTTGAAGTCTTTCCATCGCCGAAATCCCAAGTCACATTGCCACTTTTTGAGGAAGTGTTGGTGAATTGGACTGTTGACACGACATAGAAGTCGAGTTGATACTCATCGCCATCTACCTGGTAGGTGAAATCCACATCCTTTGAGGGGAAATTGCCATAGCTTGGCTCTTTGTCCACACAAGAGGTTACAGCCAGCATCATAATGGCCAAGAGTACAAAATTCTTTATCATTTTCATATTGGCTTTCGTATTAATTGAGTGTGATTTCTTCATTGTTACTTGTTACACCCACCTTGCCCTCTGTGTCATAAACACGATATGTGGGCTGCAGATAGTAGGTGCGGGTAAAATCTACGTTATAGGCCTTGTTGGCAGAGTCATAAATCCAGTCGATGAAAGGAATGGTGCTGATAAGGTCTTTCCAGTAAGGCATATATTTGGCGCGCACGGTAGTGATCTTGCCACCAGTGTCGTCGCTGTAGCGGCTGAAGAGCCATTCTGCCGATTTATACACTGGGTAAACCTTGGCGCCATCAGGTGCGTCTTCTGGTTTAGCCACTTCATTGTAGGTGGTCTGCTCGTTCACCACAGTGATGTAGTAGTAGTGGTCGATCTCGTCCACCAGGTCACCTTTAGCGTTTTTCACCTGGGTGTACCATGCGTCGCTCTTCTTGTCGCTCTCCGTCTCGGTTGGAAAGTTCACACCATACTTCGTGTTGAGCTGCTCAAACACCTCTTTGGGGAAGTCGTACTTTACATACACGCCACGCAGGTCATTGTAGTAGGTGCTGTCCTTGGTGAGGGCAGTGACCATGTGTTCCACAAATTCAGTGTCGAAACCCTCAGGGAAATACTGGCTGAATTTGTCAGCGTCCCAGGTGGCAGGAGCTTTCCAAACCACTGGAGCAAGAGTGCGTGAGGTGGGGAAAGAATCAGTAAGCACATATTCGTGTCCGTCCCACTCTGCTTTTGAGTGTGCATATTTGGCCACGCTTTGTGAACTGCGCACGGTGTCGGTCACAGAATACGACTTGTTGTAGGCCAGCGATGTTGTGAGCTTCGCAGTGGCCGACGCGGTCTGCTCGCGTTTCACCTGCGCCCACACTTCGCTGTGGTCGATTTGGCGTTCAGCCGAGGTGTAATATTTAGCCTTGAAGCCTGCGTAGTTGCCAGCTTTCACCACCTTGGAGCTCTGTTCCCAGTCCACGGTAGGGAGAATCTGTCCAAGTTCGCCCTTGTCGGCGATAAGGTCGTGATTGGCACAGGAGGTGAGTGTCAATGCTCCCAAAGCTAAAGAACCTATAATATTTAAAATTTTCATAATCGTAATTAAATGTAATTTTTCATTTATAATAAATGAGTTCTCGCTTAATATTATTCGCCGGTGAGCGATTTCACCTCACCATACTTCTTAGCCCAGATCATTGGCTCCTGCAGCCACTTGTAGTTCTTGTAGGCGCCAAGGCGTTCGAGCTCGGAGCGGTTGTATTTCTCCTCGGTCTCTGGGTCGTAGTTGATGCGCTGAATCCAGGTGTTCTCCTTCTGGGCTTCAGTCAAGCCATCTATCCAGTATGCAGCGTAGAGGTTGTATGGACGGCGCAGTGTAGGATAGATGATTTCCTGATTGTCACCAATACCGTATTTGTTTCGGTTGTTGCTATAGTGGTAGCGGCGCATGTCGGTCCACTGCTCTGCCTGGAGATAGAGGGCGATATACTTCTGCTGCATCAAGTCGCTGAGCGAGAATTCGCTTGGGTTGAAGAACCAGTGCTTGTTGCCGCGCTCTGTCACCTTGTGCACATTATAGGTGCGTACCACCTGGCCACGTACAGTCTTCTCGGTGTAGTCCTCTGTGTTGTTGAGGAAAGCGTCCACTTGAAGATCCCACCATTTCTTAGCTTGGAAGCCTGGCACGTCGCTTGCCGAGTTGTCGCCAGGATACTTGTTGTCGGTGGTGGCGTTGTAGTTAGGGTTGGTGTACTTCTGAAGGAAGAAGTCGAGGTGACGCTCAATGTTGTGCTCGGTAGCTTCCTTAGCCAGAGCGCAAGCCTGAGTCTTGTCGCCCATCCAGTAGAGAGCCTCCGCCTTGATGAAGTAGAGCTCTTCCATGGTGAAGAGAGGATTGTAGCCATTGGTGGCGCCAGCATAAGCGCCCATATACATGTCTGGATAGTTCACTGCCTTGTAAGAAGAACCCATGCCGATGTTGGCATCAAGGTAACGCATCTTCACCTTGGCAGCTTCCACTGAAGAAGAAGTAGGTCCTGTACGGGCAATCATCAGCAAGCCACAGCGAGGGTCGTTAGCCCATCCGTCGTGCTGGCTTTCTGCAGTGAACTGACCGTTGAGCTTTTCATCGTCGGGCTTGCCCAGACCGAGAAGGTCAACCATAAAGAATTTAGTAGGAACGGCTTCGCTCAAGAGGTTGCCACGAGACTCCCAAGAGTTGATCTTAGGCTGTGCCACACTCCACACGCAGCTCTGTTCGCCAGTGCCGCCAGAGAAATTGTAGCGGGGCTCGTTGCCAAACCATGAGCCGTAAAGCAGGTCGCCTTTGCGCCACTGCTGAATAGCTGCATCGGCAGCATCAACAATCTTCTGGCACATAGCTGGGCTACAGTCAATGTTAGGAATGTTACGCAAGAGCATACGAGCCTTGAGGGCAAGCACAAGACCCTTCCAGCGACTGAGGTCGCCACCATATATGCGGTCCACGTCGAAACCAATCGTCTGGTTGTCGGGACTATTCACGATAGAGGGGTCGTCATACATCTTAATCAAGTCTTCAGCCTCCTGAAACATCCAGGCGTAGATAGAAGCCTGTGAGTCGTATTGTGGAGAATTCGACTGGAGAGCCTGTGAGCGTGGCATGTCACCAAACTCATCAGTGGTGAGCTGAGTGGACATCAAGCGAATAGTGCGCGCAATCAGCTCGTAGTTAGGCGATTTGATAGCCTGTGAGTTGGCGATCAAGTTCTGGCCATTCTTGCAGATATCGTAGAAGTGTCGGCGCCATTGTGGATGGCGGTTCATGGTCAGAAGCTCCCACTCGCTCTTATAGGAGTAACCAGAGCTGAGCTTGGTCTTGTCGGTGGTGGTGAGCATCTGAGAGAAATATGTGTTGTACTCGGCGTTGTCGTAGTTGATCTGCTGAGCATAGAACACGAGCACTGGCAAGCCCACCTTGGCATCAATCACATGCGCCTTGTCGGGGTTCACATTGTCGTCGAGAGCGTCTTTACAGCTCACGGTAGCCATGCCCACCAATGCAGATAATGCTATTAATTTTATCTTGTTCATAATGTATTATTGCCTGAGATTAGAATGTTGCTTTAAGTGTGAAGTTGAAGCTGCGGGTAGAAGGCACGTTGTAGTTGTCGATGCCTGAACCACCTGCGCCACCTCCAGTAGAGGCGAGCACTGATGGGTCGTTGCCTGAGTACTTGGTGAGCAAGAACAGGTTACGGCCGGTGATAGTAGCGCTCAAGCCCTTGATAGGCCATGATTTCTTAAGCAGAGAAGTGAAGTCGTAGTTCAAGGTCACATAGCTCAAGCGAATGTAAGAGCCATCCTCGATGAAGTTCGACGACACTGCGTAGAAGTAAGTGCTCATGAAGTTGTAGTCGAATACCACAGGAGTGGTGTTTTTGCGGTAAGTGCCGTCGCCATTTGCCACCACACCGTTGAAGATGTATTCACGGTTACGGTATTTTTCAAGTGTGCGAGCCATGCCGTTACCCATCAGGTTACGGCCTGTCACATTCACCACGTCACCGCCGCAGCGGCCATCGAGCAGGAATGAGAGAGTGGCATTCTTATAGCGCAAAGTGGAACCGAGACCGAGCAGGAAGTCTGGCTCACGGTTACCGATGAGTGTACCCTTAGAGGAGCTGATCACAGGATAGCCGTTTTCGTTGCAGATCACGTTGCCGTCAGGGTCACGCATATAGTCTTTACCAGTGATACCAGTGGTGGAGCCACCGAGGTAAGACACTGAGAAGATATCGCCATACTGGCCGGCGTTGATTTCCGACACACCTTCAGGGAGGTAGGTGAGCTTACCGCGGTTGAACGAGAAGTTCACGTTGGCAGTCCAGTCGAAGTCCTCTGTCTTGATGATATCCTGTCCGAGGGTGATTTCCATACCGTGGTTGAGCACGGTACCTTCATTACGGGTCTGGAGGATAGTGCCTGAAGCTGGCGACACACGCACCGACACAATCTGGTTGTCGGCAGTGGTTGAGTAGTAAGCCACGTCTAAGCGAGTGCGGCTGTTGAAGAAGCGCAAGTCGGCGCCGATTTCCCATGAAGAGTCCATTTCAGGCTCAAGGGTGATTGCGCGGGAAGTGGTTGGGTCCACACCGTAGCCTCCGTCAGGGAAGGTAACCCATTGCTTGTAGGTATCGGTGAAGAGGTATGATGGGCAGTCTTTACCCACCTTTGCCCAGTTACCGCGAATCTTACCATAAGAGAACCACTCGTTGCTCAAGTGGAAGAGTTCGCTGAAGATCACACCACCAGTCACTGATGGATAGAAGTACTGGCACTTTTCAGCTTGTTTCAAGCGTGATGAGCCATCGAGGCGGCCAGTGACAGAAAGTTGTGCCACGCCCTTGTAGTCGAAGCGAAGCTCACCGAAGTAGCCATACTTGTTCCAGGAAGTGTGATAGAGGGTTGGGTGGTTGCTCTTGAGCAAGTCACCGTTAGTGAAGTCGGTGTTCATGAAGCTGTAGTAATCACCGCCAAGCTGGAAGTGCTCGCCGTAGATTGAAGCTTCATAGCTGCTCACCTCCTTGTACTCTGCACCAAGGAGGAAGTTAAAGTTGAAGTCCTCAGCGAAAGTCTTTTTCCAGGTGGCAGTGGCCAAAGCGGTAAACTGCTCGCTGCGTGAGGGCTGGAATGAATAGGAACCATAAAGGCTCTGGTTCTTAGCCAGCACGTCTTGCACCTTCTCGTCATCGGGATTGATGAGGTCACCGTCGTAGACACGAGGAATAGTATAGCTTTCGTAGGTGCTGTATCCCTTATCGTAACCAATCTTGCCGTTGAACACGAGGTCCTTGATTGGCTCATAAGTTAATTGTCCATTGATTACGATACGGTTGCTTTCAGTGTTGCTCTTATCTTTGTATCGTCCGTAGTAAGGTGAAGGTCCGCAGTTCAGACGCTCAAGGTCGGTAAGTTCGTCCCAGTGGTCGTAACGCGCCGCCCAGTTCACGTGCCCTTCAAGGGTTTGGTAATCCTTCATGTCTTTGTTGATGCCATAAGCATAGATGCTGCTCATGGAGTTACCGAATCCGCGGCTCTTGCTGTTCACGAAGTTGGTGGAGAGCTGGATAGTAACTTGGTCGCTTGGCTTGTAGTTGCCTTTCAAGAACACAGTGAGTTGCTTCTTGTAGTCTTTTGGCACGATACCTTGATTGTCGGTATAAGCCACAGATGCGTAGGAGTTGAATTTCTCGCTACCGCCCGACACCGACATGTCGTACTTCTGTAGAAGTCCGGTGCCAAGGAAGCCACTGAGGTTGTCGTAATACTTGTCGTTTTCGTTCAGGTATGGACCCCAGCCGCCGGTGGAGCTGTTTTCCTTATACATGCCGCGCACACCAGGAGTGAACACTCTCTGGAGCTTAGGCACACGCATTGCATTGCTCACCTCAAGTGAAGCCGACGCGTTCACAGTCACCTTGCCGTCTTTAGCACCGCTCTTGGTGGTGATCATGATCACACCGTTGGCAGCTTCCTGTCCGTAAAGGGCTGATGCAGCGGCGCCTTTCAGCACGCTCATATTCTCTATATCGTTGGCGTTGATGTCGCCCAGCGAAGTACCGTGACCGCGGACAGGCACACCATCCACGATTACGAGTGGCTCGTTGTTCTGTGAGGTGTTGACCGATGAAATGGCACGGATAATCACCTGGGTTGAAGAGTTAGGCGAGCCACCGCCAGAGTTTACTTGCAGGCCTGCCACCTTACCTTGCAGCGAATTTGCAAAGTTTGATGCGCTACCAGCAGTCACCTGGTCGGAATTAAGACTCTGGACCGCGAAGTTCAGTTTCTTCTTTTCTTGTGTCTGACCCATGGCAGTAACCACAACTTCAGAAAGCACCTGAGAATTGTCGGTCATCTCCACATCGATAACGGTTTGGTTACCAACCTTAATCGAGACTGGGTTCATACCCACATAAGTGATGTCGAGCACGTCGCCGTCCTTTACATCGATTTGAAATTTTCCATCAACATCGGTGGTCACACCACGAGTTGTGCCATGCACGCGCACGGAAGCGCCAATAATGGTCTCCTTGTCCGACGCCTGCTTCACAACTCCCGTGACTGTGCGGGCAAAACCCATCACCGCAAAGAGGGAAAATAACAGAAGCAATAGCTGTTTTCTCATAATTAATTGTTTGTTAGTTATTTGTTAAATGGATTGTTAACGTATTTATAGCTAAGCAATTCGCTACCGCAAAACCGCTTTCTTCTAAACAAATGCATATTTAGCAATCACAAAGATAAGCATATTTTTCGGTAACGATAAAGGGTTTGCAATTAATAATTCAGCACCATTTACATTTTTTAAACATTCTGAACAGCATTTTAGAAGAGTCGCGATAAAGGTTATCACACATTAAAATATTATACAAAGCCCTTTTAGCGCACACGCACACCCTTACTCAATGCGCCCACTCCTGTAGACGATATGGCAACGCAGCACTCCTTTTAGGTGACGCCTGTCACTTCAGCCCGAAAAATATAATTTCGCCAGACGCCCCGCCCAAAAACCATTATTTATGTATATTTATGCAGTTAAATATACAAGAACGCCACATTTCCTTAAAAATATCGCTTTAATTTAATTTTTTACTTACATTCTCTTGTATATTTCATTTTTCTTGCATACATTTGCATAGATAATAAATAATTATTCATTTTTAAACAATCACTGATATGGAAGAGTCAAAGAAATTCCTTCTTCAAGAAAAAGATATTCCCACTGCATGGTACAACGTGATGGCTGACATGAAAAACAAGCCACGTCCCATGCTCAACCCCGCCACTAAAGAGCCGCTGAAAGCAGAGGATCTTTACCCGCTTTTCAACAAAGCGTGCGCCGACCAGGAGTTGAACACCACCGACCAATGGATTGAAATTCCAGAAGAGGTGAGGGAAATGTACAAAATTTGGCGCCCCACCCCACTGGTCCGCGCCCGTGGCTTGGAAAAGGTGCTCGACACGCCTGCACACATCTATTTCAAGAACGAGAGCGTAAGCCCCGTGGGCTCTCACAAGCTCAACTCCGCCATTGCGCAGGCATATTACTGCAAGAAAGAGGGCGTGACAAACATCACCACCGAAACCGGCGCAGGACAATGGGGAGCCGCACTTTCACTGGCGGCAAAGCACTTCGGCCTGGAGCTGGCAGTGTATATGGTAAAAGTATCCTACAACCAAAAGCCATACCGCCGGTCCATTATGCAGACCTATGGCGCAGAGGTGATTGCATCGCCAAGTATGTCGACCCGCGCAGGAAAGGATATCATCACCAAGAACCCCAACTACCAAGGCTCGCTCGGAACCGCCATTTCCGAAGCTGTGGAATTGGCGATGACCACGCCCAACTGCAAATATGTGCTTGGCTCAGTGCTCAATCACGTGGCGCTTCATCAGACCGTCATTGGCCTGGAGGCAGAGAAACAGATGGAAATGGCAGGCGAATACCCCGATGTGGTGATTGGCTGCTTCGGTGGCGGAAGTAACTTCTCAGGCATATCATTCCCTTTCATGCGCCACAACCTCAGCGGAGAGCGCCACACGCGCTTCATTGCCGCAGAGCCGGCGTCATGCCCAAAGCTCACACGAGGAAAATTCCAGTACGACTTCGGTGACGAGGCTGGCTACACTCCGCTCATTCCTATGTACACCCTCGGCCACAACTTCTCACCGGCCCATATCCACGCTGGCGGACTCCGCTATCATGGCGCAGGTGCCGTGGTGAGCCAAATGATGCAAGACGGAATGATGACCGCTGTGGACATTCAGCAGCTCGACACCTTCAAGGCTGCCACCATGTTCGCTCAAAGCGAAGGCATCATCCCGGCTCCTGAATCGTCGCACGCCATTGCCGCAGCCATCAAAGAGGCGCTGAAATGCAAAGAGGAGGGCGTTGGCAAGACCATACTCTTCAACCTCTCCGGCCACGGCCTCATCGACATGAGTGCCTACGACCAATACCTCTGTGGCGAACTTACGAACTACGAGGTGCCCGACAGCGAGATTGCCGACAACGTGAAAGGCCTCGAGCCAATCATCAAATAAAGAATGCTCAAGGAGGCCATCGCGCCATCTAAGATGATAAGATAACAGAGAGTTAGCTTATAGTGTGAATTAGTAATAGTGTTTTTAGGTTCCTTTACCTTGGTATAAGACAAATAAAGGGATAAAATTTGAGGCCACGCCAAATTTGGCGTGGCCTCAAATTTGCTATTTCAAGAAGCTATTTCAGCACCTTGTTGATGAGCGCCGTCACATCGGTCACGTCCACTGTGCCATCACCATCGATATCAGCCATTTCGGTATCCATATCGAGAGTGCCAAGAATCATATTAATCAAGGTGGTGACATCGGTCACATCCACAGTGCCGTCGCGGTTCACATCGCCAGGCAGAGCCACTGTGCTCAACTTATATGCTGCCATACCATTGCCTGGAACATACACATACAGCATCATCGAGCCAGCCTCCTCCGTGCTCATTGCCACGCAAGGCGCGCCCCACGTCTGGCTATACACACTTCCTAAGCCCCTACGGGGAAATATCCACATCGGCATGAAGCCGTCGAGGTCATCGCCAGAGGCATTTTGGGCAAGGATATAATTAAAGTAGCTGTTATTGTCGCCATTGGGATAGAGTATATAATTCTTGCCTTTCAGGGTGAATGAAGCTAAGCCGTTGGCATTCAGTCCAGCAGGTAGAATGTAGCTTTGGGTCATCTTGCTATCTACTGCGCCAGTGCTGAAATCGTAGCGTGTGGGGTAGATGGTGCTACCCTTCACATACACAATGTGCTCGTTCACCGGTATCACACGGGCGGCAATACCCACGTTAGTGGCACTCGACGGAGCAAATCCCGCCAGAGTGGCTATTTCGCTTGCGGCTACCGCACCACCGCGAATAGTCCAGCGAAGCAGTTGCGTGCCAGAGCTTAAAGCGGCAAACACATAGTAATCGCCCTTGCTCACATCGCCATACACGGCACAATGGTCAACACGAGTGGTGGATGCACCGCTATAAGTGAGCGACAGCAACTTTGTCACCGCGCCCGTGGCTGTGTTCACCTCAAATAGCTGGAGTGGCTGCGTACTGATATTCAGTGAGAGGTTAGACACTATCACATGCCCTGCCGCATCGGCCATCACATCATTGCAGGGAAAATAGCCCACGCTTGCCTCGTCGCCGAGAGCGAGGCGATTGACACGTTCACCAGTTTCGGTGCTGTACACGTCTAAATAAGTGGACGAAGAAGAGGAGTTGGAATAGCGGCCCGACACATAAATATTGTCGCCCGACACTGCAAAGCCACGGTTGAGCGCACCGTTGCTCTCAAAGCTCATATTATCGTAACCACTGCCGACAGAGCGCACCCACAGATTGGCGAGGCGCATTCCGTTCATAGCGGTATAGTAATCTGAGTCAATGTCTTTTTTTATCACATATCCCTTTTCTATTGAGCCAACAGGAGCCTTAGTCACCTCAAAACTGCGCACCTGCGAGTAGGCGCTTCTGTAGTCCTGGCGAATGGTCTGCACTCGCCAGTAGAACGTGCCCTTTCCCAACTGGGTGATGGGGCAAGAGGCGGAAAGGTTGGAACCTGAGGCGCTGACTTCGGCGGTTTCAAAAAGCACTTTAGAGAAGTCGCTGTTAGCAGCCACTTGAAGCCGGTAGCCATTGGCGGTGACGGGCGTGAAGATGAACGTGATAGCGTCGCCCTCCAGTTTCGCGCCTTCGGCAGGGCTGACGAGGGTCACAGGGTCGGCATCGCCAAGCACCACAGAATTAGAGAACGCCGGGTCGTACTCATTGCCCACACGGTCCACCACACACACGGCATACTGCCAGTCGGCGCCACGGTAAGCTTCCGGGATGGTAAAGCTTTCCGAGTAGCTCATATCCAGCAAGTAGTCGGTCTGCTGATGGAAGTCGGAGGTAGGCATAGAGGAAGGAAAGGCATACACGGAATAGCGCAAGCCATTGTATCCTTTCCATGTGAGCGTGCCTGAGGCGCACTTCACATCGGTCACCACACCAGGGTTAGTGCCTTGCTTCCATGAGAGCACCGGCACAAGGGCTGGGCGGGCATACACCGTGCTTTTAAGATAATGCGCCAGCGAATTGCCGCTGATTTCATACAGATATTTGCAGGAATAGAATATGCTGCCAAAGTTTCCGTCAGTGCTCTTGTCACGGTTGAGTTGAGCCTGGTTGGCATATTCCACATAGTCGGAAGCCGAGCTTGAGGAAGTCATTCCGGAAATGGAACTTGAGATATAGGCATGGCGGCCGAACTGTGCCGAAATCTTTTCCCACCATGGAGATATGGTGGAGTAGTCGGCGTTAGCGCCAATCTTCCAATACACTTGCGGAGATATATAATCCACTGTGCCACTGCTGATCCATGCCACAGGGTCGGAGAAGATACCGTTGTACTGCCAGTCGCTGGTGTTGGAAGGGCAAGGGGTTACGCCATACTTGTTTGCCACACTCCTGTCGGTGCAAGCCACGCCAGCCGGAGAGATGCCGAAGCGCACATAAGGCTTGGTGGACTGAATCATGTCGTAAACAGCCTTCACCATACGGTTCACATTGTCACGGCGCCAGTCACCAAGGCTCAAGGCAGTGCCGGAGGAGCTCCATTCGGTGTAGTCGCCAGCACTGCTGTTCGATGGGATGCCATTCGGATAAAAGTAGTCGTCGAACACCAGACCGTCCACATCATAATTGCTGATAATCTCCTTGCACACATCGGTGATGCGAGTAATGGTCCACTGCTGGGCAGGATCAAGAATAGTGGTGGAGCCATAAGTGAGGGTGTGGCCGCCATTTTTCACCACCTGGTCCTGGGTTGTGTTCCAGTTGCTGCCAGTGGAATAGCGGTAGGGGTTCACCCAGGCGTGGCACTCCATGCCTCGCTTGTGGCATTCCTCCACCACAAATTGCAGGGGGTCGTAGCTTGGAGCACTGCCGCGGCTGCCGGTGAGGTAGCTCGACCAAGGCTCGTAGCTCGACTTGTAGAAAGCGTCGCACATGGCGCGCACCTGGAAGCACACACTGTTGAAGTTATTGGTCTTCAGCGAGTCGAGCATACGAATCATAGAGGCTTTTTGCACCGATGCGCTACTGCCATTGGCTGCGGCGCCATTGGCATTGTGAGGCCAGTCGAGAGCCCACACCGTGGCAATCCATGCCGATCGAAATTCACGTTTTGGCGCTGTGTAGGAAGCCGACATGCCTGTCAGGGCGCACAGCGCCATCATCAAAAAAGAAATTAGTCTGTGGTTCATAAATTAATGAGTATTGACCTTTTACCAGTTAAAATTAGTAGTAGTTAGTGATAGAAATAGTTGCGTATATGGATACAAAGTTATTCATTTTTACGAAAAAAATGACGTTTTTTCGTGATTACTGCAACCTTTTGCCCTACCTTTGCCATCTAACACATGAGCTGTCAACGTAAAAGACGGCATCATGGCACTATTTTTGAAACCAATTTTAACACAATATGAAGAAGTTTCTATTTATCCTTGCGCTGATGCTTACAGTGGCATCGCCATTGCCCACTCAGGCGACACCAAAGGCACAGGTTGCCCGATCGGGCGACACCACCACCATCATTGCAGACGGCGACACCCTGAAGTTCACCGATTCTGCCGTAAAATCGGCCATCAAAAATGCCGTAAACGACACCATATGGAACGAGGGCAGAGAAAGCGAATACGACCGCGAAGTAACCGAGCGCACAATCGCCTATAGGTGGGCCGATGTGGCACAACTCGCCACCACTCTTTTTATCATCTGCGTCGTCTCTGTAGTGTTTCTGTGCTTGCTGTTCTATTTCCTGCACCGCCGCGCAAAATACCGAGTAATAGAGAAAGCCATTGAGAGCAATTACCCCCTGCCTCCTTCGCTGGGAGGAATGCAGCCATTTACACCCACGACGCCACAACAGCCCGACGCATGGCGCCCCGCTGCGCCGAAGGCCACACTTCAGTCTTCGGCATATCCCGACACAGGCAATACCACCCCTGCGCAGGAAGTGCCAATGTATTACCGCGCCAACTACCGTGCCTACAAGAGTAGCGTCACACTGATTTGTGTGGGGATGGCGCTGGCGCTATTTTTCTTATTCAACAATGCAGAGCCTTTGGCTTGCCTGATGCTGATGATTTCTTTTCTCGGCCTGGGCAAGGGGCTGATTATCTATAAGGAACAACAGCAGGACCGCGCCTACTGGCAGTGGCAAATGCAGCAGCAAGCATCTGCTCCCCGGCAGCAGGCACCCTCAAAACCCACAGATGAAGAGCAGCCTCCCGTCTTCAACCAACCAATCCACACCGACGACAAATAGACACAGCATCAGACACTAAAGGAATGCTGAGCAAACTTGAAGAAATAAAACTGCTGTCGCAATGCGCGCTCGGCGACAACCGACGCGCATTCGGCGTGCTCGTGGAGGCATACCAGCCACGATTGAGGCGGTTTCTGCTCAACCTCACCATGGGCGACGAGAGCCTGACCGACGACTTGGCACAGGAGACCTTCATCAAGGCATACATGGGCATTCGCTCATTTAAAGGCATATCCCGGTTTGGCACATGGCTCTACCGCATAGCCTATAACGAATTTTACAACCACCGCCGCCACCACCATGAGTGCAGCTTCAGCCATTTGCCTGAGGCGAAGCAGGAGGTGTCGGAACGCACTACCGCCAGCGCCGACGCGCGGCTCGATGCGCGCGCGGCCATGCGCGCGCTCAACCCACAGGAGCGGACAGTGGTCACTCTTTTCTATATCGACGACCTCCCGATCAAGAAGATTGCCTCCATCACGAGCATGCCTGAGGGCACGGTGAAGTCGCTACTTTTCCGCTCTAAAGAAAAGATGCGAAATGCCATCAAATATCAGTACAGAGAATAACGTTATTTCTACAATGAAACATACGAATACCGACGACAAGACATTGGCTGAACTGCTTAAAAAAAGCAGTTACCACGCCACAGAAAACGAATGGTTCACCCCTCGCGTGCTCAACCGCCTGCCAGAGCCACGCCGCACCACCCTATGGCTGAGAGTGGCACTGTACGCCATAGTGATTGGCGGTGTGTTTGGGTGCTGGATATGGTTCAGCCACACGCAAGACTCAAGTGTGATCACTGTGCGCCATCTCATCTGCTACACAAGCATGATAGGCGGATGCATGGCGGTGACGGGCATCGCAGCCATCGGCTTCTTCAAATCTGAATAGCCACACACCCAGAGGCTGATTTGCGGCCTTTGACATTATTTAGGAGTGGTATGTGGGCGGAATTTTGTAACTTTGCAAAGATATTCATAATTTGGAGCTACTATGATTGAGACTGCATTGTATCTGATTCCCGTGCCACTTAGCGATGGCGACCTGAAAGGCGTGCTGCCTTCCGCCAATATCGCATTAGTGAGCCAAATCAAGCACTTTATCGTGGAAAATGTGCGCTCAGCACGGCGTTTTCTTAAAAAGTGCGACAGGGATATCGACATCGACAGCCTCACTTTCTACGAGCTTAACCGCCACACCGACCCTCGACAGGTGAGCGGGTATCTCCACGCGCTGGAAAAAGGCGAGCCTATGGGGGTAATCAGCGAAGCCGGCTGCCCCGCCGTAGCCGACCCTGGCGCCGACGTGGTGGCCATCGCTCAGCGCAAACGACTGAAAGTGCGCCCTCTTGTAGGCCCATCAAGCATTTTGATGGGGCTGATGGGCAGTGGTTTCAACGGACAGAGTTTCGCTTTCAACGGTTATCTGCCCATCGAGGCTGGAGCAAGGGCAAGGAAACTGAAAGACATGGAGCAGCGCATCATGAAGGAAGACCAAACGCAAATCTTCATCGAGACTCCTTACCGCAACAATTCTCTAATGGCAGAGCTCACGAAGCAGCTGCCTGCCAGCCTGCGGCTATGTGTGGCCACCGACATCACTGGCGAGCGCGAGCGCATTGTCACCATGGGGGTGAAAGATTGGGGCAAACACGCCATCGACCTTGGCAAGGTGCCCACCATTTTTCTTCTCTACAAATAAATGAATAATGGCTTTACCTACACCCCTCTCACTACACGAAATGAACAACAAAAACGATAATAAAGCAAAACCTCAACAAGGATCTATTTTCTTCGGCGACAACGACGGCGCTATTGAGCCAGCAATGCCTACGGGCGCACCGCAGCAGGCCATCAAGAAAACGCCAGCTGAGGGCGAATGGAAGATGCACTTTGCCAGCTTCGGCAGTGGGTCGAGCGGCAACTGTGCCTACATTGGCAACGAGCGTGAAGGCATATTGGTGGACTGCGGTGTGGAGCCCGACCAGGTGTTCAAGGAACTTGAGCGCAACGGCATAAAGATGGGAAAAATCAAAGGTATTCTTCTCACCCACGACCACGCCGACCACGTGCGATACGTTTACCGAATTCTGCGTAAGTATAAGAGTCCAAGAATTTGCGTGTGGTGTACCAACCGGTGCCTCAACGGCATGCTGCGCAAGCACAGCATATCAAACCGCATCAAAGAGTATCACAAACCCATTTTCCACGAAATTCCGTTCTCGCTCGCCGGTATGAAAATCACCGCTTTCAAGCAGTCGCACGACAGTGAGGACTGCAGCGGATTCATGATAGAGGGCGGCGGGCGCAAGTTTGTAATCTCTCCCGACCAAGGAGCCATCACCACCCGCGCCGACTTCTATATGCGCCAGGCGCAATATCTGATGATAGAGAGCAACTACGACCACCGCATGCTCATGAATGGAAAATATCCCGCCTATCTCAAAGCGCGCGTGGAAAGCGACAAAGGACATCTCGACAACAAGGTGACCGCAAGGTTTGTGGCAAGCATCTGGAATCCAGAACTGAAATACGTGTTTCTCAACCACCTGAGCAACGACAACAACACGCCAGAAATTGCGCTGCACGAAACCCGTAAAGCGCTTGAGGCCAAAGGCGCTACAGTGGGCGACGCAAGTTATGCTCCAGACCAAATCACGCGCGACGTGCAACTCTACGCCCTACCCCGCTACGAAACCAGCACATGGTTCATTCTGTAGTAAAGCGAGCATCAATTTTTCATCAACGGCTTTAAACTTGCTTGCAAATCTCAGTGACAGCCTCCCCCCAAAAAAATGGTAGTGCCGTGGCAAACTGCGCACGCCTCTATAGGCGTGTGGCACAGCATCGCCTATCCGCGCTTAAAAGCGATAGGCTTGGGGTTCTTAAAATCGGCGTTATCGCTCACCAAGCTCTGCACCGATGGCGTAAGGTGCTTTTTCAAGGATTTGTATGGAATGAGAATTTCGATGGTGCCCTCGCCCTCGTTAGCTATTTCGCCAGGCTGAAACACAAAAAAGATGCCCTTTTTGCGCAGGCAAAGCTCTGATGACAACCGTGTGGCCTTGTGAAGCGGCATACCGCCGTCATCGGCCAGCGACTCAATTTTTGCGTTCACCACCTTCAGCACTGCCTCCACGGCATTTGTATTGAATATATTGGCAACTGTGAGCACAGCATGGTTGCGCCGGCTATAATTCACGAAGTAGTTTCTCTCACGCGTCTTATAGCCGTCATACGACGTCTGGTCAATCTCCATCACCAAAATGTTACGGCTGGTGAACACCGGGTAGATTTTCACGCCCTGCACATTGCCGTATTTAGTCATAATGGAGGGGGTGGTGCTGAGCGACTTATAGTCCACGTCGGAGGCGTTGAATACAGGCGTTTTCAAAAAGCCCTGTATGCCACCCTGTAAATTTGCATGGCTTCCACGGAAGGCTTTGTCGGCAATGGCGCCCTTGAGCGTGGCAAGGTCTTTGCTGCCATTAATCTCTGTGGGAAGTTTGCACTTCACACGTTTTATGCTGGCGTAATACGTTTGATTGTCGCCTTCCACAGCCGGATTTACCGACACAAAAAAAGCGCTGCTCTCCGTAGTTTCATACTTGTCGGGCAGAGATGTGTCGGGGATAGTGTCGGCCACTTCCACAAGGTCGCGCGCTCCGTCAAAGAAGTCGCTTTTTCCGTCTTTGTTGATATGGCCCGTCACATACCAGAATCCTGTGGCCACATCAAGAGCCACAAGCAGGGCTATGATAATAATATAGGTGCGTTTGGTCATATTTATCACACTTCTTCTATTTTATAACTCGGCCGTTATTTTCTCGGCAGCCACCTTCACGCTGTTCATCAGCCACATAGGGGTGGACGTGGCGCCACATATTCCAATCGAGTTCATCCCTTCCAGCCACTCTGGGGCAATCTCTGATTCGTTGCTCACCAAATGGGAGTTAGGGTTTGCACTCTGGCACTCTCCGAATAGGATTTTGCCGTTGCTGCTCTTGCTTCCGCACACGAAAAGAATGAGGTCGTGGCGCTGAGCAAACTCGCGGATTTGCGGTATGCGGTTGGCCACCGAGCGGCAAATGGTGTCGTAGCTTTTCAGCTCCGCGCCATGAATCATTCGTTTACTCACGGCCTCTATAATTTTTTTCAGCTCCTGCACGCTTTTGGTGGTTTGGCTGTAGAGATACACATTGCGTGAATAGTCAATCTTGTCGATTTCACCAATATTCTCAATCACAAGGGCCTTACCCGAAGTCTGCCCCACCAGTCCATTCACCTCAGCGTGGCCACGCTTGCCGTAAATCACTATTTGCGGCTCGCCCGTCTCATCGTGATAGGTGCGCTTGATGCGCTGCTGAAGTTTCAGCACCACAGGGCAGGTGGCGTCAATGATTCTGATGCCGTTGCGCTTGGCAATCTCGTAGGTTTCTGGAGGCTCTCCATGTGCACGAAGCAGCACACTCACATTGTGCAGGTGCTTCAGCTGCTCGTGAGTGATAGTTTCCAGTCCCTCCTTCTTCAGCCGCTCCACCTCATTGCTGTTGTGCACAATGTCGCCCAGGCAGTAGAGATGGCCGGTGGTGGCCAATTGCTCCTCCGCTTTGCCTATGGCACGAGTCACGCCAAAGCAGAATCCCGAATGCTGGTCTATTTCTATAATTGCCATTTCTGTTTAAATTGCCGAAGCCAAAGATGAAGTCACAGTTTCCAGCAAAAGCTGGGACGCAGTATGCAGCGAAGCCCACGTGGAGAATACAAACTATGCGCTTGCATCAACGCCTTTAGGCATTCGTGGCATGCCGCACCCCAATACACTTGTGCTGGCTTGATATTATATTCGTTCTTATTTGAGCGGCTGGAGATATTCGCTCACATTCTTCTCAATGCGCATAGCAAGGTCGCCGTCGGTGCAGGGCATAAATTTCTGGCCAGTGATGTCTTCATACAGCTCTATATAGCGTTGCGACACCGTTTCGCAGTATTCATCGGTCATTTCCGGCACTTTCTGCCCCTCCTTGCCCATAAAGCCGTTTTCAATGAGCCATTGGCGCACAAACTCCTTGCTCAGCTGCTTTTGTGGCTCGCCTTTCTCGAATTTTTCCTGGTAGCCGTCGGCATAGAAGTAGCGGCTGCTGTCGGGGGTGTGGATTTCGTCCATAAGAATCACCTTGCCATCGCACTTGCCAAACTCGTATTTGGTGTCGACAAGGATAAGCCCTTTTCCTGCGGCTATCTCCGTGCCTCTTGCAAAGAGTGCACGAGTGTATTTCTCCACCACAGCATAGTCCTGCTCGCTGACGATGCCCTTAGCGATGATTTCTTCACGGGAAATGTCTTCATCGTGGCCGGCGGCCGCCTTGGTGGTAGGGGTGATGATAGGCTCTGGGAATCGCTCGTTCTCGCGCATTCCGTCGGGCAGTTTCACGCCACAAATTTCACGGCAGCCATTCTTGTAGGCACGCCATGCGCTGCCTGTGAGGTAGCCTCGGATAATCATTTCAACGGCAAACCCCTCGCATTTCTTTCCCACAGTGACCATTGGGTCGGGAGTGGCGAGCTTCCAGTTTGGAACGATGTCGGCAGTGGCGTCGAGAAACGATGCGGCTATCTGGTTGAGAACCTGTCCCTTGTAGGGAATACCCTTGGGAAGAATCACATCGAATGCCGAGATGCGGTCGGTGGCCACCATCACGAGAATATCGTTGCCGATGGTGTAAACATCACGGACTTTACCGTGATACACATTTGTCTGTCCTTCAAAATTGAAGTCGGTGCGAACTAAAGTCTTAGCCATTGAATTGATTTTTTATTTGTAATATAACGTTTTGAATATAATAGTTGTCTTTACCTCTCACTGCTGGGCTGCTCGGCGTATGGCTTTCGCGCTTCCTCTTCATCGTGGCGCTCGTAAGCCTCCACAATGCGCTGCACCAGACGGTGACGCACGATATCTTTTTTCTCAAACTCCACCCGTCCGATGCCTTTCACGTTGCGGAGTATCTTCAGTGCCTGAATCAGCCCCGACGCAGTGGTGCGTGGCAAGTCGATTTGCGTGACATCGCCTGTGACAATCATTTTGCTGCCCATGCCCAGGCGCGTGAGAAACATCTTGATTTGGTGCGTGGTGGTGTTCTGCGCCTCGTCGAGCACCACAATGGCATCGTTGAGCGTGCGACCGCGCATAAATGCCAGCGGGGCTATCTGTATCACCTTCGTTTCCATATACTCCTTGAGCTTGGCATTCGGAATCATATCCTCAAGCGCATCGTAGAGCGGCTGAAGATAAGGGTCGATTTTATCCTTCATGTCGCCGGGCAGAAACCCCAGCTTCTCGCCAGCCTCCACCGCCGGGCGAGAAAGAATGATTTTCCGCACCTCTCTGTTTTTCAGCGCGCGCACAGCCATCGCCACGGCGAGGTAAGTCTTGCCAGTGCCGGCAGGACCTAAGGCAAAAGTGAGGTCACACTCCGTGAAGGTCTTCACCAAGAGCTGCTGATTGGGCGTGCGCGCCTTGATGGGCTTGCCGTTCACGCCAAATATGATAGCGTCGTCCATTTTCAGTTCCTTGGGCGGAGTGCCCTTGATAGTGTCGATGATCACCTCCTCGTTTAGCTGATTGTAGCGGTTGCAGAAGTCGGCGAGTTCCTTCACCTTCCGCTCAAAGAGCGCGGTCTCCTCGTCGTCGCCTATCACTTTTATCACATTGCCGCGAGCTGCCATGCGCAGCTTTGGAAAGAGGTTGCGGATAAGTTGTATGTTGCAGTTGTTGACCCCATAGAATGTGACAGGGTCCACATTGTCGATAATGACGTGTCGTTCGATCATAAAGTTGCGTGTGGATAAATCCTATGCAAATTTACACCAATAGCTCTACATCACCAAGAATATCACCGCTTTTTTCTGACCCCAAATCTTCACTGGCGGCAAAGCGCAATTTTGAGGAAAGTGATAATTTTGCTAATTTTGCAGAAGCTACAAAAGTTGCCACTGATTTTAAATAGCACTATGAGTAATCTTTCAAGCACCACAGCGCATATCCACATTAAGCACCCCGAATACTGGACGCTGCAATTAGCGCTCACAGCCAAGGAGGTGCAATACACGCTCCACGACGTCGACGAGGAGAACTCGCTGATTTCTGGCGCGTTGCCACTCGACCTCAGTTGTGGCAGCTACCTGAAAGCGGTGGAAAATGCCATCTACGACAACCCTGTGCTGCTCAGTGACTACAAGCAAGTGCGCGTCATCGTGGAGGCGCAGCACTTTATGGTGCTCCCCCCTCAGTTTGCCGACGAGGCTGACGCCCGCGACGCCTTTGAGGCGATGTTCACCGAGATGGAGGGTGAATTTGCCATGTGCACGTTGCCCCGTTGCGGTGTGCACATTGCCTACGAGGCGCCAGAAGGCATGGTGGGATTTCTGCGCCGCACTTTCAATATGCCCCCCATCGTGCATCACCTCTATCCGCTGATGGAGCATTTCAAGCTCCAGGACGAGCGACGCACAGGGGCGTGCATGCACCTCAACCTCCATCCCCACCGCATCGACACCATCATATTCCGCGACCATCAGTTAGTGATGGCGAACTCTTTCCCATGCGCCGAAACCGAAAATGCCATCTACTACACGCTCAACGCTTGGCAAAGTTTCGAGCTCGACGCCACTAAAAACGAACTCTTCGTCACGGGCGACAAGGCGCTGCGCGACGCCACCATACCCACGCTCCGAAAATATATCAACTATGTGATGCCTTCCATCTTCCCCGCAGCTGCTCTCCGCATCGGACAAGACGCAGTGAAGGCACCACTCGAACTCATTCTTTTTGCCCTATGCGAATAATCAGCGGAAAATACGGAAGGAGGCGCTTCCAGGTGCCCACCAACATCACTGCGCGCCCCACTACAGATATGGCGCGCGAAAACATATTCAACGTGCTCAGCAACTGGACCAGCTTTGAGGGGCTCACCGCGCTCGACCTCTTTTCCGGCACTGGAGCCATCAGCTTCGAGTTGCTGTCGCGTGGATGCGCACAAGTGACGAGTGTGGAGAAAGCTGCCACGCAATACAATTTTATCCGCAAAGTGAAGGAGCTGCTACACGACCCCAACCTCATTCAGGTGAAAGGCGACGCCTTTAAGTTTATCGAAACTTGCGGCACGAAATTCGACATCATTTTTGCCGACCCTCCCTACGATCTGCCCAACTTTGCCAGCATTCCGGAGCTTGTGCTCCATTCGCAGATGCTGAAGCCCGGCACCGTATTCATCATCGAGCACAGCAAGGCCTACGACTTCAGCCACCTTCCTCACTTCAGCCAGCGCCGCACCTATGGAAAAGTGAACTTCTCCATTTTCCGCCTCGCCGGCGACGCTGAGTAGAGAAAAAGAGAACGCACGAGTTTGTGCGCCCCCTCCTTTGATTTGCCGCAATAATCGGCTACGCTATAAAAAGGATACTACCTCACCACTATCTTTTTGCCGCTGTAGATATAAACGCCGCTGTCAAGGCCGTCAACGCCTGTGGCATTCGTCCTCACCACGCGCCCGTCGATTGTATAGACGGTATTGTCTGAAGTCTTCGGCTGAGCAATTTCAGTGACACCGGCAGAGCCGTTTTTTGCCGTATAAGAGCGGCCCTTGAAAATAATTTCGCCACGGCTATTTTTTACACACTTCAACCCATGGAGATTGACCTTCCCATTCACGATTTTCAAGAATATGCTTGGTTTTACTAAAGTCATCCATGTCACATTAGGTCCAACGCCTTCTATTAGCTCCACTGAATAGCTGCCGTCGTCGCTTGCCCATGTGCCTTTATTGCGCATCTTCCCATCGATTTCGACTTGCGATAAAACAGGCGTAACAGACGATGGCACGCCACCAATTTTTTGATTGGCCATGTTGTTGAAATCATAGATTAATGTAGTTGATTCATAATTCCATGCAACCATAAACATGTTGTACGGACAGCGCTGCAGCTCCTCGCACAGGGCACTGTTAGTTCTTGCATACACTTTCTTGTCAATCTCACACATGTAGGCCAGCGGCCATTGTGGTGAGGCCAATGTTTTTGTGTCATAAAAATACAGTTTTTTGAACGTGGTGTCGTTGATGAGTGTGTCGCCTCTAAATTCCATTATAAAGATGGAATCGGACTTTTTTCGGTCATCATTCTCAAGAGCCCGATACTCCCAAACCTTACCTTCCTGCACCAAGGGCATATACTCGTATTCCACAGCAGATACGCCACAAGCAGCCATTCCCATGATGAAAGCTATAATCTTTTTCATAACCTATTTAGTTTTAGGTGAACATTGATATTTATTGATTCTATTCGTTATTTTATTATCACTTGTTTTGAATCAATTAAAGATCCATCAACTATGAGCGATACGATGCATGGACCAGCAGGAATGTTGCCGGTTTCAATTGTCGCATTTTGAACATTTTCCGCAACAGCCATTTCTGTCTTTAATGTCGGAACTGTTGTAGGTGTGATTGCCAATAGTGTCTTAGCTGGGGCTTCTTTCGACAAGAGAACTTGGATGATGCCACAAGAAGATAACTCTATGGATTTAATCTGTAGTCCAGCAGAAGCCTTTTTACTGTTTTCATGGCCTGTCTCTTGGCAAATTATTGACATGCCGCCTACCAGCTTGTTGCTACCGTCCGTCAGTGTGACATGTACAATGTTTCCTATCTCATTTGTGTGGACAGATTTCGTTTTACTATTGCGGACGAGCATTACATTCTGTTTTTCAGAAGTAGGTATTTGTAAAGTTGGTATCCCTGCTTCATTATTGGCTTTGAGCAGGAACTCGCTATTTCCTTCATTGGTATTTAAATCATTTCCGTCATTGACCACCGTCACTGTTAGCTGCTTACTTGACACTGTTGGCATTATAGCAAAGCCAGCGATAGAGCTGTTCGCGTCAATGCGTCCACCATCAGGGTTAAAGAATTGAAAACTCTGCTGAGCCATGTCGCAATATTGGAGTACCGGTGTGTACGCCAAATCCGTACTGTCTGAAATCTCTGAAATCTCCATGTTCTCAGAATTGGAAATATGTGTCAGCAAACAGAAACTGTAAGTGGAAATCTGCTCTGTTTCATTGCCGTATATCGCATCAGGTATTTGCCAAGGGACTACAACAATGCGAAATTCTCCAACAGGAATTGACTGTGAGATCTCAACAGATGCAACTAACCCACCAAGTACGTCACTATCTTTGCCAACCCATACTGCTGGCGTTTGGTTTAGAGCAGGCTGCGACC
Organism: Porphyromonadaceae bacterium UBA7572; assembly: GCA_002476625.1. Taxonomy (GTDB): domain Bacteria; phylum Bacteroidota; class Bacteroidia; order Bacteroidales; family Muribaculaceae; genus Sodaliphilus. The sequence continues at coordinate 40,700 of DLLC01000017.1, forward strand.
ACATCACATGTAGGTATTTCCCGTGCCCCTCATAATCACAAATTCCCCTATTGCTCACCCTCACATATGTATATAGTGTTTGACTATGAGATGTTATTGGCTCTATGTACTGTTTAAGGCCAGCCAACTCTGCTTCTGTCAAATTTTCAGAAATAGAAGTCCATATGTCAGGGCTGTCCCAATAAACTTTTGTGGTTGTGTTTACTTCTTTTCCAGTGTCATCATCATTGTCTCTCACAAAAAGAGTAACAGAGTCCGGAATATGATTAAAAGATAAATCCTCTCCAATCGTTGTGGGACTGGAGTAATATTGTGCATGTTCCCAGTCGCAGTTTTTTATGAATCCTTTTTCTATTCCCATCTGAAAATATGCGGCTGCATTCTGTGCCGCACTGGCAAAAGCCTCTTCCAACGACACCCTTCCATTCTCATCACAATCGGCATTGACTGGCCTTGGCGCAGAATCTTCTATACAATCCCAATTGTTGTCATACTCAAAGTCAAACCTTTCCCCATTAAGAGCAGATGTCCACATATGAGAGAATACATTATAGGCATTCTTGGTTTTAAAAGGATTAACACAAGGACTGACGAAGAACGATTCCGACTCTTCATCTGCGCCACAGGCGGTGATAATTGTTCGCCCTTGGGCCTTCAGTGCATTAACAAACCCACCAGAACAGCAATTCTGCATCACTACTGTTTGAAATTTTGTAGGAATAGAATCAAGTAGTTGCTTTAGCTCATAGTCATACAGATCCCCATCCATCATTGCAACGTAGTAGTGCTGCTTTATCTCGTCGTATCCGCCATGTCCGTCAAAATACATAAGAAAATGGCACTCGGAAGGAATATCCTGTTGCCCCCTTAAATATTCTATCAAATTCTTTTTTGTAGGGTAATCGCCGCAAGAGATCTCGTTCATATACTCAAATGATCCACGTGGTATGCTATAGTAATCCTCACCATCAGCGGTGACAGACCCATTCATAAAAATATAGAAATTATAATAGGGGACTCCGTATTTTTGTGTCAGCACATCATAAAGATATTTCATGTCGTTATAGTACGAGACGTAGTTGTTTAATCCACTCTGAATGCAGTTAACCATTGCCACATAAGTTTTGTTGCCTTCCTCTGTACCCCGGTAAAAAGGGTCGTCATCATTGTTGCTATTACTGTGTTGTCTATATGAGTTTGCGGAAACGAAAACATATTCAGGAGTATTGGAAATGAAGTTCACACCATTACCATCCCTTCCCCAAGGGGTGAGAGCCGCTATGTTTGGTCGTGGAGGTCTGTTTCCTTTAACAGTGAAATAGGGCACGTCCGACAAATTATTGACTTTGGTGGGAACATACACAAATGCGCAATCATGTTCCCAGTTGCACATAGGTTTTTGGTCTACAAAAATGACCCACAAAGAGTCCTGTGATGTGAGCCATGGGTTAGAACAGATAGCCGAAGCATCAACATGGCAGCCACAGGCTCCATTAATCACCCCTGACACTTTACCATAATAGTACAAATACTCACTGTTTTTGTCCTGTTGCTTCACTACATTTATAGCCTCTTGCAGCGTCACTGTTTTTTGAGCCGTTAAACTCAACTGACATAATACGGACACGGCTAACATCAAACCGAATTTTAGTAATAAATTTTTCATAAATAATAAATTTTAAAGTTTAAAAAGTAATTAACATACCATCTTTATAGATGGATTATAATAGTGTTTAGAGGTTTCTGTTTGAAAGTTACACTAAAGTTTTTTTTAAAAAACAAAAAAATTAAAAAAAGTCAAAATTCATCGCACATTTAACATGTATTAACAAATTTACAACATACGATATTGTTAAATAGGTTGTTAAATAAACGTCAATTCAAACCATTTTACCGCTATCAACATTTGCACTATTAATAATATCAATTATTCAACAATTATAACAGAACATCCACCATTCAAAAATAATTACAAACTTTGCCTATTCAAAAAAAGAAAGCCCCAAAAGCTTTATGTACAACTTTTGGAGCCATGCACGTTGGATAATGTACAACATCAATAAACGAAATTTCTATGTGTGCGCAACGCTATCTCACCACTATTTTTTTGCCGTTGTAGATATAAACGCCGCTGTCGAGGCCGTCAACGCCTGCGGCGTTTGTCTTCACCACACGCCCGTCGATTGTATAGACGGCATTGTCGAAATGCCTGTCGGCAGCCACTTCACCTACACCACTATATTCATACTCTTTAATATTGGTAAAGCTAGACCATGGTGTCGTCTTTTTGTAGATAGAGGTTGTTCCATTTGGCACATAGAGTGTGCACTGGTCCTTGTTGATTTTCCCAAGCTCCTCGTCGAGTGCGGTTGGGTTTTCGGTCCATTTCACATATAGGCGCTTAATGTTGTCCGACATCCAAAAGGTTATGCCGTCTATGTCCTTAACACCTTTTCCAAGGGTCACCTCCTCCAATGCCACACAGTTGCAGATCGCCATTTTTCCTATAGTGGTCACGGCATCGGGGATATTGATTGACTTAAAGGCAAAGCAGCCATTGTATCTATTATTAGTTGATTATCAGTGTTATACGCTCTAAACGGTAGAAAAGTAACAATATGGATTCTGTTTAGATACGAAATGGATGATATTTAACGCATTTAACCTCTGTTTACATCATTTTCCGAGTCCGAGTATAGTATTTCTATCATTTCGTTGGCTATTTTGTGGTCAGCAATTCGCATGACATTGTTTGCTTCTGAGTTGTAGCCAAAGAAGTTGATATTTCCATACCAAACAATGAACTTGTCTATGATGGCACATTGTAGGGTTTGTTCCTTGCTGCATATCACATCTATTCCGGCATCCTTCAGTTCTATCTCATTAGTTCCTTTCTCTTTGATATGTACAGCCACCGCAATACCATCATGAAGAAGTTTTGTAAGAGCTGATATAATGGCAGGTTTGTATTTAAACTTCACTTTTGGAACAGCAATAACAACAGAGTGCTTGGCTTTTGCCAAATCATTTCGAAATGCCACTTCGTAATTGTTCCGTTCATATATCAGTTCCGAGGGATTTTTATCAGATACAGACGCTTCCACAATCTTTCCGTACCCTGCCTTTGAATACCCTTTCAGCCGTTTACGATACATAGAGTCGCAAAGAGGAACATGAATATCCACATAATCATAAATACGCACTTCGGTCTTTCCTGCATATTCTCTATGTAAACGCCCAGCATATTGCTCCACGTTTCCTTTCCAGGCTATAGGCATAGTAAGGAATAAAGTATCAAGGCGAGGATAATCGAAACCTTCACCTACATACTTTCCTGTTGCCACAATCACAAGTGATTCTGATGTGGACATTGATTGTAGATTTTGTAGTGCAAGACGTTTTTCTTTAGCAGAGTCTGCACCAACGAGTTGGATGACATGATCTGCAAATGGCATTAGCATTTGCGCCAGTACCTTGACATGAGCGGTTCGAGTGGTTAATACCAATGGGGTACGACCTTCTTGAATGGCAATTCTCACATCTTCTACGATGAACTCATTTCTAATCTTATCTTCGGACAAGTCTTGTGTAACCTGAATGTAAGTCTTACAGTCTGAGGTAATACTACGAAACGAAGTAAATCTTGGTATCAACAGACGTTTGAATTCTTGATTTTCTATTTGGCTCTTGGCGTCTGCAGTGAATCTTATCTTTCCGCATTGCATGAAGATAATAGGTTGATGCCCATCCTTTCTGATAGGTGTTGCAGTCAATCCATATACGTATGTTGCAGTCACTTGTCGAAGCACTTGCTCGAAGCTGACAGAGGACACATGATGACATTCATCGACTATCACCATGCCGTAATC
>DLLC01000063.1:0-75892 GCA_002476625.1 Porphyromonadaceae bacterium UBA7572
TTTTACCGGACAGCAATAATTCAAAGTCGTATTTAATTCTCGCCTTCTTATAGCGCAGTTCATCAGTCAGCACATCGGTAGGCTCACCCTCGAGCATGGCCTTAGGCAGCCACACCATGCCCGCCACAGCCGAATTCACCGGCAGACGCTGTCCGCAGCACCCCTCGCCTGTGACCGGATTGTAGGCAACGTGCAGATTATCATTGCGAGAGCGGTTTTCGGCTATCATGTCAGGCACACTCATAGGCAAACTATAGGTATAGTGTTTTTCAGTCATCGGTATTTTTTTTGAGTGTAAAACTACATCATCGACCCACTCAAGGGCAATAGCAATCGGGCACAGGAATAGTCCCTTAATAAAAAAACACCCATTACCGCCCCCTTATGAGAGAATCGGTAATGGGTGTTAAGCGCAATACGCAGTTATTTCTATTTCAGCATATCAGCCACCTCTGCCACAGAGCCATCGTTGGCAGAGGGCTTCACGCCGAGCAAGTGGCATAGCAGCGGATACACGCACACATTGCGAAACTTGTCGGGCTTCACGTAGCCCACCTTAAAGGCTGGTCCCATGGCACGGAATCCCACCTGCATGTCGCTGCAAGTGTTGTCGAAGCCATGGCTGCCACCACGTCGCACCTTGCGGTCGGTAAACAGCCAGCCCACATCAGGAAGCACCAGCACATCGCCCACGTTAGGATTACTGCCATAGTGCAAGTACTCAGGGATTTCAGCCTTACGCCACACGCGAATGTGGTCCACGCCTTTCAGCGCCGCTACAATGGAGTCGGCAAATTCCGGCTTTTTCACATAGATATTGGCGGGAAGGTCGCCGTCCACGGCGTCCACCCACTCCTCCTTGATGTATTTCTTCACGGGCACCGTGCGGTCGGCATCGGTCCACGCCATGCCATGGTCGCCGGTCACAATCAAATTCACCTTGCTCGCCTCCGGAAGCAGGCTGATACGGCGCCACATATACGCCAGCACCTCGTCCATGTGCTCCACCTCCCCTCGGCAGTCTGCCGTCACAGGTCCTGCCACATGGCCAGTGTGGTCGGGTTCTTCAAAATAGCACATGATGAAGTGCGGGCGCTCTTTCTCCGGCAGCTGAAGCAGGCGCAGCACCTCATCGGCACGCTCCACATCGGTGAGTAAAGGCTTTTTCTGATAATCGTGCCAATAGTTGGCATGGTCGCCCTTGATGGCCACGTCGCTTCCCACCCAATACACCGTGGCGGTAATCACGCCCTGACGCTTTGCGGTGAGCCATATCGGGTCGCCGCCATAATATTGAGGGTCGGAACGCGTTTCGGAGTCGCCAAGCGAGTAGCGTTTGCCAGTGGCGCGCACTCGGAAAGAGTTGGCGATAATGCCGTGATGGTCGGGCACGAGTCCTGTGGCGAGCGTGTAGTGGTTGGGGAAAGTCTTCGATGGGAAAGATGGCTGCATCACCGCCTTCACGCCCTTTTCCGCCATAGAATTGAGGAATGGCGTGGAGTAAGCCTCACAATAGTCCCAACGGAATCCGTCGAGCGACACGATAATGGTGTACTGGTCGTCGTGGTTATTGGCGGCCCAAGAAGTCAGCGCCACGAGTGCCACGAGCATAGAGAAAAATAGTCGTTTCATATCACATATATATATCATTAACTTTTTATTCCGTAACCGTCTATTGAGACGCATAGCGCTCCCTGTCGCTGATAATGTCGGCCATATGGTCTTGCACCCAGCCTATCAAGTCGTTCACATGCAAGAGGAAAGAGCGGCTGCGGTCGGTGATGCTGTACTCTACCCTTGGCGGCACCTCGGCATACACCTTGCGGGTCACAAAGCCATCCTCCTCCAGAACCCGGAGCGTCTGGGTGAGTGACTTCTGCGAAATATCAGGGAGCTCGCGCTGCAGCTGCTTGAAGCGCAAAGGCCCACTATGCTGCAAAGCGTACAGCGTAAGGAGCGACCATTTGTCGCCCACACGCGAAAGCACATTTCGGATAGGGCAATTAAAGAGCATATCCTTCACGCTTGTGCCGTTTTCTCTCTGGTTAATCATACTGCGTAATAAAAATAAATTGAATGGTTAGAAGCTATTTCCACTACTTCTAACCATTCAAAATTAATAAAAAAATATGTTTCCGTCAAATTCCAGGAGTCAATGCAAGCTGCCCCGAGGCTGTACGCATCTGATTTTCTCAGATTTCACTTATCGATGGGAAACACGTTGGCGTCGTCCATGAAGTTGGTGATAGGCTTAGCCTCATACTGTATGCACATCATCACCATGTCGGTGGAGCCTGTGTTGTTGAGCGCACGAACCCCTGCTGGAGAAATACGGATCACACTGCCCTCGCCCACTTTGTTCACTTCTCCGTCAATCTCATATTCGCCTTCGCCAGAGATAATCACATAAAGTTCCTCGTGGGTCTTGTGAGAGTGGCGGAAAGGCGCCTTCTCTCCAGGGGAAAGCCTCTGAAGTGAAGCCTCAGCGCCTGTAAGTCCAAGTTCCTCGCCCAAAAACATTTTTCCAGCCACATTTTTCCAGCCATTCAGGCTTTTAATTGCATAGTTTGCCATAATAATCAAGATAACAAATTTGAATGAATTAACTATAATTTCAGCGCAAAGTTATAGCCAATCTTGTCTTCATACAAGTAGGCACTATTAGGTAGCTTGGTCACCTAAAGGTTAGCATTGGCGATTTCGGTCACTTAAAGAGCCGCCATTAACACACATTAACTCATTTTCCAATAGGCAAATGCACACAAGAAAAGGCTCAAAGACTATGATGGTCTATGAGCCCGATTTTTAGAATCTACATCTACGCTCTCGCGCAGACTTTTATCAGATTAGCAGTTTCTGTTTTTTGTCTGTGTCATTTGTCGCTGCCCACGCTTTTTCCCAGTTCGTAGGCGGCCTGCAATTTTGCATTGCCCGCTATTGTGCGCGGACCGTCCACACCACCACAGAAAAGAGTGCCGGCAAGGCGGCTCTTTGGATAGCAGTCGATCCAACCCGTCAGCCCAGCTTCGGCGCGCTGTGGCACCTCTGGCTCGTCCTCGGCAGCGGTGGTGAGCAGATACACGTCTCGAAACTTGTAGTCGAGCGAATACATGGCATTCATCCTATCGATAAGCACCTTCATCTGGCCGCTCATCTCATAATAGTAGATGGGCGATGCCCAGCACACAACATCGGCGCTGATCACCTTCTGCATGATGGCGTTGGCATCGTCGTCGATCACACATTTGCCTAATTTCTGGCAAGCAAGACAACCCTTGCAAAAGGCAATATTCTTACCCACAATCGAGATTTTTTCCACCTCGTTTCCAGCGGCCTTTGCGCCTTCCACAAATTTGTCGGCAAGCATGTCGCTGTTTGAGCCCACACGCAGGCTGGTGGATATTACAATCACTTTTTTCATTTCTTTAATCACGTTTTTTATCGTTCTGCTTTTTTGATTTTTTACCATCATCGTTTAATGGTCAGCACCACATATTCCGACTGTGTGCCTATACGGAATTTGCCACCCCAAATGCCCATACCCGAGCTCACATAATAGTGGGTGTGCCCCTTTTGCGTATAGCCGTAGGCCTTTTCATACATGGCTCTGGTGATCCATGATGCAGGCCACACTTGCCCATAATGGGTGTGCCCGCTGAACTGGAAGTCCACGCCACAATGCTCCGCCTCCTCTAAGTGGTAAGGCTGATGGTCGAGCAGAATGGAGAACTCGCCTTTAGGCACCCCGCTCATCAATTTCACCAAGGGCTTGCGGTGCACATTGGTGCGGTCGTCCCTGCCGATGATGGCAATTCCGCCCACACTCACCACACTGTCGCGAAGAAGAGTGATGCCTGCGTCGTGGTAGAATTTTCTGGCCTTTTCCGAGCCACTGTAATACTCGTGGTTGCCAAGAGTGGCATACACCGGAGCCTTCAGGCGGTGGAACTCTTCCGCCACACGCTCCTCAAGCAGTGGCCGCACACTAATGTCGATGATGTCGCCAGCTATCAGAATCAAGTCGGGGCGCTCTGCATTGATTGTATCCACCCATTTTTTGAATTCCTCTCTCCGGTTGTGATAGCCGAGGTGCAGGTCGCTCAGAAGCACAATTTTCGCCTCGCCGCCATTAAAGGCTATCGGCTTCGCCGTGGTCAATTGGAGTTGCTGCCGCGTCTTGTGGTAATAATGAATGTTGCCGTAGCCAAACACAGCCAGCATCAGCGCCAAAATGGCCGTGGCAGTGTAGCCATTGCTGATGAGCCACGCCTTAGGCACGATATGGGCCACCCTGCCTAAGTCGAGAGCAAGGAAAATCATTACCAGATACAGCAATATGAATATGAACGAGTTGCCCACCTCATACGTAGCCGTTGCGATATCAAGCGGCAGCTTTTCGATAATGCCCGAAAAGCCTGCAAACATTGTCAAAAACAATACAGCCCCCACTCCCGTAGCCACCCAGCGCCAAGAATTAGCAAATGGCAGCAAGTGCCAAATGTGCCACAGCACATATGTCACGCCCACGATGGGTAAAGCAAAAAATATGACTATCCACATTGCCTTCATCTATCAATAATCAAGAGTCTGGAGCCACTTGTCCACTTTCGACATATCGGTGCGGGTCTCGTGGCCGTAGATGCTGAAAGCCTCTTTAAACGTAGCCTTCGGATAGAGTTTCTTCAAGTCGCTCACCACGCTGCCCAGTCCGCTGCCTTCATGGGTGGAAAACGGAATGATGGTCTTGCCATTCAAGTCATACTTGTCGAAGAAGGTGAACATCACCTGTGGATAGGTGCCCCACCAGATAGGGCCGCCCACAAACACCACATCATATTGGTCGATGTTCTGCACACCACCTTTGAAGGCAGGCTTCTCGCCACTTTCAGTTTCCTTTTTGGCAAGCTCCGTCAAGGCATCGTAAGGCATATCGTAGCTCTTCTCAGCCACCACTTCAAAAGCGTCGGCACCGGTCACTTTCTGAATCTCGTCGGCCACTAATTTGGTGTTGCCCACCTTCACGTTACCCACAGCGTAATTTTCACCGGGGTGTGAAAAATACACCACCAGCACTTTGCTGCCTTTGCTTTTACTATTTTTGTTCATATTCTCGCTTGGTTGTTGTTGTGCGCCATTACACGATGCCGGCAAAACCAATGCCAGCAGCATGGCGGCCAATAATTTCACTGTATTCATAAGATATCTTCTATTATTTCAATGCATTATACGCTTCGTCGCTCACAGGCTCGAGCCATTCGTTGGAGGTGTTCTCTCCAGGCACTTCAAAAGCGAGGTGGGCAAACCAGCTGTCCTTGGCTGCGCCATGCCAGTGCTTCACGTTGGCAGGAATGTGAATCACAGTGCCAGGCAGGATTTCCTGCGCGGGTTTACCCTCTTCTTGATACCAGCCGCGGCCGGCCACTCCCACAAGCATCTGGCCACCGCCCTTGGTGGCGTGGTGAATGTGCCAATTGTTGCGGCAGCCTGGCTCAAAAGTGACATTTGCAAAGGGTATCTGCTCACCCGACACGCGTGCCAAATAGCTGTTGCCCTTGAAATACTTGGCATAAGCCGTGTTGGGTTCACCAATGGGAAATATCATCTCACGCTGAAAAGCGGCCTTGGCGTCGTCGCCTTTCACATCGTCGGCCCACACTTCCTTGGCGAGATTGAAAGCAGCCCAAGCCTTTGGCCAACCCGCGTAAAAAGCGATATGGGTAATTATCTCGGCTGCCTCGGAGCGGGTGATGCCATTGGCTTTTGCCGACTGCAGATGATACTTCAGCGAACTGTCGGTAATGCCTTGGCTGATAAGCGAGGTGATGGTGACCAAGCTGCGGTCGCGAAGGCTCAAGAGATCGTTGCGGCTCCACACTTCACCAAAAAGGATATCATCGTTGAGATGTGCAAACTCTGGGGCAAACTCACCCAGCTGGGTGCGGCCTGCCGTCTGTGTAATTTTCTTCTGTGCCATAATATGTGTTGTAGATAGCAGTATGAGTAATAGCGTAATCACCGTTTTATTCATAACTTCTTTTTTATTTAATTTGCTTTTCTTACTGTTCTGCTTATTTCACATTTTTATTTAATCATCACCAGTTCGTATTTTTTGCTGCCCAAGCCTATTTTCTCGGCATAGTCGGTGATGTAGGTGCCGTGCTGGCGGTTGATGCGCTCTATGAGAGGCTTCTCATCGTCGCCGGGCTGCGCCTTGTGGGTGAACACGAGGTCGAGGCAGGCCTGGTCGAGCGCCACGGGGTCGGTGCTGGCAAGTATGCCCATATCCTTGATCTTAGGGTCGGCGGGGTGGCTGTCGCAGTCGCAATCCACGCTCATATTGTTCATCACATTGATATACACAATGTTGCCCGGGCCGAAATAATCGGCCACGCCCTGTGCCGCAGCGGCCATGCTCTCCAAAAAGTCGTCCTGCTGTGGCAGGTTTTGCCAGAGCTGCGATGGGTCAGCTACCTTGCCGGCGGTGTGGATATATGCCTTGCCGTCGGTCGATGCCACGCCTATGCTCTGATTTTTAAGCACTCCGCCAAAGCCGCCCATGGCGTGCCCCTTGAAGTGGGCGAGGTTAATCATATAGTCGTAATTGGCGAGGTGATCGCCCACGATATCGTATTTCAGGTGCTTCTTGTCTCTTACGGGGATACGCATCTGCCCATATTCGTCCATCAGATCCACAGCCGCGATAGAGTCGAAACCATGGGCATGCACCGTTTCCCAGTGCTTGCCTTTGTCCTGACGGCTGCCGCCATAGGCAGTACAGCACTCCACGAGCGTGCCGTTCACCTCATCCACGAGCCCCCGAATCAGGGTAGGCTTCAGATAATTGTGACCGCCCATCTCACCAGTGCTGATTTTCACAGCCACACGCCCATGGGCTGGCACACCAAGCACCTTGTATATGCGCACCAATGCCTCCGGACTGATTTCCTTAGTCATATACACTTTCGGCTGGGCACTACTGATGGAGGCTGCCCCCACAAGTGCCAATGCCATAACTAATAGCTTTTTCATAACTCTATGTTTTTATTCTTAAATGTTAGTGCCTGTTGGCGTTTTCTTGATCACTCTCGCAGGATTGCCCACCGCCACAGAGTATGGCGGAATATCTCTCGTCACCACTGCGCCGGCTCCTATCACGCTTCCTTTACCAATCGTGACGCCCGGAAGCAAAACTGCACCGCCGCCTATCCACACCTCGTCTTCTATAGTGACCGGACGGGAATACGTCTGGCACCAAAAGTCGGGATTTAGATTGCTACTGTGGTTACGGACCGACGGGTCGGTGGAGTGGGTGGCGGTGTAGATTTTCACATCCGATGCTATCAGCACGCGGTTTCCGATATTGATGCGGTTGTTGTCCACAAAAGTGCAGTTCATATTGATAATCACATTATTGCCAACGTGAATATTTTTTCCGTATTCGCAATGAAAATCAATGTCGATATGCACACGGTCGCCCAAAGAGCCAAACAGTTGCGCAAAAATGGCCCGTTTCGACTCTGCGTCGGCGTAATCGCATCCGTTAAGCTGCCTCAAAAGTCGCTTGGCGCGAAGAGCGAGGTCAAGCGTGGAACTGTCGGCGGTAAAGGTCTCGCCTGCCATACATTTTTCCAGTTCTGTTTTCATAAATATACAAGAGCCTATTCGTTATTATTTTTTTAAAAAAAATTATGCCGACTTACGGTAGTCGGATGGCGTCTGCCCGGTGTGCGACTTGAAGAAGCGCACAAAGTGCTGCGGATACTCAAAGCCGAGCTGCTGGCTCACCTGAGTGATAGAGAGCGTGTCGTCGTCGAGCAGACGTTTGGCTGCAAGAAGCATACGGTCGTTGATATAGTCCTTAGCCGTGCGGCCTGTCTCCGCTTTCACGAGCGCACCGAAATACTTGGCCGAGTAGCAGCACTTGTCGGCAAAGTAGCCCACCGATGGCACGCCCTCTGCCTCGGCCTTCTCAGCGATGTATTGGTCGAGCAAGGCGGTGAACTTTTTCACCACAGAATGGTTGATTTCCTCACGGGTCACAAACTGGCGGTCGTAGAACCGAAGGCAATAGTTCAGCAGCAGCTCTATGTTGCTCACAATCAGCTCGCGCGAGTGCTTGTCGATGCTGCGGTGCAGCTCTTGCTGAATCATCGAAAGCACACCACGGAAAATTTCTATCTCGCCACAGGAGAGGTGCAGCGCCTCATTAGAGGTGTAGTCGAAAAACTCGTAGCGGCTGATTTCTCTACCAAGCTGTGTGCGGTTGAGCAAATCGGGGTGAAACACTAATGCCGTCCATTTCGGCGACTTCACTTCGGGGTTAGGCTCCACATGTACACTCTGTCCAGGAGCAAAACTGGTGACGGTCATCTCATCAAAGTCATACTCTGTGCGGCCATACGAGAGTTTGCAGCCTTTATTTTCCTTCAAAAACAGGGCGTACACTCCATAATGACAAGTGTGCTCCTCCAAAACTCCACCCTCTTTATCGAAGCGCACTACGCTCACAAGCGGATGGAGTGTTTCAAACCCATAAAGGTCGTTGAAGTCCTGCACATTGTTAAAATAAATATCTTTCATCACTTTATGATATTAAGCACATCGTCCACTATCTGCTCATCGAGCAAGCGATTGTCGGAGAGCAGCTGCTGAAGGTCATAACGGTCGTAAAGGTCTTTCTTCACACCGCACACCAGCACTTTCATGTCGGTGGCGCCGTAATATGAGGCAATGCGCTCACCAAAGCCACCGTCCTTGCAGCCGTCCTCAAGGGTCACCACAAGCTGGTGGTCGGCCTTCAGCGCATTGAGCGTGTCGGTGTCCACGGCGTTAAGGTAGCGAGGGTTGATGAGTGTGGCGTCGATGCCCTTGTCGGCGAGCAGGCGAACCACATTCTCACCTTTCTGATAAAATGATCCGGCTGCAACGATTGCCACCTTCGAGCCTTTGTGAGCCACCTTGTATGCCGGCTCATAGGCGTAGTCGGTGTCCACGGCTTCCGCAGTGTGAATCACACCGTTGCTTGGCACGCGAATGGCGATAGGCTTCTTGTCTTGAAGGATAGCCCAGCGGAGCATGGCAAAATACTCCTCGCAGGTGGTAGGTGCCAAGTAGATGAGATTGGGAATGCTGCACAGCATCGGTATGTCGAACAGGCCGATGTGGGTGATGTCGTTCATTGAGGCAGTGCCGCCCCACATCACATTGATGACGGCGGGGTTGGAGTTGATGCACAGGTCCTGCGCTATCTGGTCGTAGGTGCGCTGAATGAAGGTGCTGTACACCGTCCACACCGGGTGCAGTCCGCCTTTCGCCATACCAGAAATCATAGCCACGGCCTGCTCTTCTGCGATGCCCATGTCGATGTGCTGCTTGCCAGCCTCCTTGCGCTTCTCTGGCGAGAAGCCCGCGGCCGATGGCGTTCCGGCTGTCACAGCTATGAGGGTCTTGTCGTGCTTCATCTCCCGGAGCATCCAGTCGCTGTAAAGCTGCTCATAGCTCTCGCAGGGAGCACTTGCAGGGCGGCTTCCGTCTTCGCGGTTGAAGGGAGCGCCGTAGTGCCAGGCCTCCTTATTGGCCACTGCGGGCGCAAACCCATGCCCCTTCTCTGTATGGATATGCACCACGGTGGGCTTTTGGGTGCCCTTCACGCTCTTGAACACCTCAATCAGCTTCGCCACATCGTTGCCCTCTTCCAGATATTTATAATCAAAGCCCCACGCCTTGAACCAGTTGTGTTCACAAGTGCCATGGCTCTGGCGCAAAGCGCGCAGATTCTTGTAGATGCCACCATGGTTCTCGGCTATCGACATTTCATTGTCGTTCACCACAATGATGATTCCTGTGCCCAGCTCGGAAGCCTCGTCAAGTCCCTCAAATGCCTCACCGCCAGAGAGCGACCCGTCGCCAATCACAGCGATGATGTTTTCGTGAGTTCCCTTGATGTCGCGCGCCTTCTGCAAGCCGGTGGCAAGGCTGATGGAAGTGGAGGTGTGCCCCACCTCAAAGTTGTCGTAAACAGGGCTCTCGGCTGGCGACGAGTAACCAGATATGGCGTTCATGTCGTCGAGGTTGCCAAGGAAGCCCGAGGCGCGGCCAGTAAGCACCTTGTGTGGATAGCACTGGTGGCTCACGTCGAACACCAATTTGTCGGCGGGCGCGTCAAACACATAGTGCAGCGCCACGGTGGCCTCCACAAAGCCAAGGTTTGGGCCCACGTGTCCGCCATGCTTGCTCACACGGTTCAGCACGGCGTCGCGGGTCTCATCGGCCACAATCTCCAGTTCTTTCAAACTCAGCTTTTTTAAGTCGGCTGGCGACTGTATCTTTTCTATATACATTGTCAGTATTATTTTGGGATTTGTGATTTCATTTCTTATCGAGAGCAAAATTACTCACATGGTGCCAAAAAGGCAATACCCAAAATACCGAAATTTTTACCTTAATTTCTTCACCCACAGCAAGGGGGGGGGGAGTATCAGTTATCCAGTTCAAGCTGGTTCTTGATAAGCTCATAATATTTGCCTTTTTTTGCCACAAGCTCCCCATGTGTGCCCTGCTCCGCTATTTTCCCCTTTTCCAAAAAGATGATATTGTCGGCATTCACCACTGTGCTCAACCTATGAGCCACCACTATCACCGTGCGACCCTTGAAAAACTCTTTAAGGTTGTCCATGATCTTGCGCTCGTTGATGGTGTCGAGCGATGATGTGGCCTCGTCAAAAATCAATAGTTGCGGGTCTTTATATATGGTGCGCGCTATCAATATCCTCTGTTTCTGACCTTGGCTCAACTCTATGCCAGTGGAGCCTATCCTCATACCGTACTGCCCGGGTTGCTTCTCTATAAATTCATCAATGCACGCTAATTTGGCGGCATGCCTAACACGCTCCTCGTCAGGGGCGCTGTCACCCAAAGCAATGTTCTCCATAATGGTGCCACTGAACACCCGCCCGTCTTGAAGCACCACGCCACACTGCCGCCGCCAGCTGTCCACGCTCATTGAGGCAAGGCTCATTCCGTCAATCTCCACACCGCCCTGTTGAGGAAAATAAAAGCCAAGTATCAGCTTTATCAATGTGGTCTTTCCACTTCCGCTATTACCCACTATTGCTGTGGCTTTGTTGGCTGGAAAGAATGCCGACAGCCCTTCAAACACATTGGGGCTGAAACTGCCCTCATATTTAAACCATACGTCGCTCACCCGAATGCCATCACTCAGCGAGCCACGGCAATTCTCACCCTGCACCATTTCCTCTTCCTTACGCTGCACTTCCGACAGGCGCGAGAGTGACACCTTAAACATTTGATACTGGGTGACAAGCGACTGTATCTGCTCCACAGGGCCTCCCAACTGCCCCAAAATGTAGCTGATGCTCATCAGAATGCCCATCGACAAGTCGCCATGAATGGTCAGCACGCAGCAAAAGCAAATAATCACTATGTCACGAAGCCGATTGATGGTGCTTCTACCCACATTCTGCTTATAGTTCAGCGTCATTTGTCGTAGCATCAAATCGTTGATATGCTTCTGATTGCGCTCCCATTTCTCTTTTTCTGCACTTTGAGCCACATTCGCCTTGATGTCGGGCATATTGCCGACAATCTCATAAAGCAGATTGCGATTGCGAGCATTTTCGGTAAAAAGGGAATAGTCGAGAAATTTTCGCTCATGCACAAAATGCAAGTCCCACAGCATCACCACAAGCGACAGTGCTATGAATATGGCTGTGGCAGCACAGCTATAATAGGCCAGCAGCACAAAATAAACCACCGCATTGGCGAGGTAGTAGAATATGCTGATCAGATTGTCGACAAGGAAACTTCTTATTCTACCGAAGTCATCAAGTCGCTGAATGAACTCCGTGTTGAGCCGAGTGTCGAAGTATTTCATGGGGAGCCTCATCAACTTGTCAAGCAACTCTCCCACATACTCCAGACCCACATGAAGATTCACGCGGCTTAGCATATAGGAGCTGAACGAGCTGGATATCACATACCCAATGAAAAACGACAACTGCACAAGGAATAGCCTGACCACCACCGGCTCATTTTTCAGAGCCACGCCGCTGTCGATAATCGACTGGTAAATAAACGGCACCATCCATCCACAGCCCATCGACACCGCCATCAGTGCCACAGAGGATCCGATTTTCCGCCATGACGGCACATATTTCCATATCAGCCTCTTTGCCAACGTCCAGTCATTCCTTTGCTTTGGAAACTCGGCAAGGTAGAAATGCTGCGTGGGCTTCACTATCAGCGCTCTTCCATATTCCTTTCCCGCCACATACCAGCAGCGCTCAAACTCATCACGGGTGAACGTCATTTTTCCATTCGACGGGTCGGCAATATGAAAATAGCAGTTGCCCCTGCGGTCGGCTGTCACTCTATACAGCACCACGAAATGGTTGGCGTTCCAATGCAGGATAATGGGAAATGGAATTTTCTGAAGCTGTGCGCTTCTTGACTCCGCCACCACTGCGTCAAAGCCCAGCTCCTCCGACCGCTGTTTAAGGTCTCGCATCGTGACTCCTATGCGCGAGATGCTCAGCCCGTCTTTGATATGCTGCTGCGGCACGCACTTACC
The DNA here is from genome assembly GCA_002476625.1 of Porphyromonadaceae bacterium UBA7572. Lineage (GTDB taxonomy): Bacteria > Bacteroidota > Bacteroidia > Bacteroidales > Muribaculaceae > Sodaliphilus. Next base: position 12,590 of record DLLC01000063.1, read on the forward strand.
ATAAAAAGCACAGATCATTTGCAGACAAGCTGGGCCACAATCTGTGCTTTCTAATTGCCAATATAGTTTGAAGCTTTTCAAGCCTTATTCATAAAGGTCGTCGTCAATAATTCACATTCACGCCCTGCTCAATTCCGCTGCTCTTGAGCGAATGCTTTGCCTTCTCCTTCTTCTTTCCATAGTCAAGACGGTAAGTGATACCCACCACCACCATATTCGCATTGTCTTTAATGCTTTGCATCATTTCCACAGGGTGAACATCAGAAATTGTAGTCTGATTGTAGATAGCACCCCGCTTGGTGAATAGGTTCACTCCCATAAGGGTGAAAGTCCAATTTTTGTGACGATATCTAACCTGCACATAATCCCATCTGTCACCGACAGAAAATACGTTGCCTGAAAAATACTGCCTACGCCTAATCTGATAGTCAATAGTAATGTCCCAGCCTCCCCAATAAGCATTTGCAGTCACCGAGCCATAAAGACGCTCTCTGTTGTATTTCTTGCCGTGCAAGTCGGGGCGATGGTTGTCATAGCCAAGTTTGCCATATATCGAGAAGTGGTTGTTAAACAGGTTGTCAAGGGTCACAAACCACTCTAAGTTCCACAAATCATCATGCTGACCGTTGATAGCCCTACTCATAAATTTTTGGTAATAGGGGCTTGCCGCATCGCTGATGTAAGTGTAGTCGTAATAAATAGGATTGGTAGTTCGGCTGTAAGAGAGCCACAGTGAGGTATTGAACTTGCGGTAAACGTAGCGCACATACAGTCTGTTTCGGAAATACTCTGACGGCTTCAAATTTGGGTTGCCCTGGCGCACAGATATATTGTCGAGCACTTGAATCAGTTCCGACTGCTGCGAAATGGACGGCATAGAAGGGTCGTACATGAACAGGTAGTTCGCGCTCACATGGTTAGAGAATATATAGTTCATGGTCACGTTGGCCTTGAAGCGCGACGCGTTCATCACATAGCCATTGTTCTTGTTATGGTCGCTTTGGAATGCCAAATTCGCACCGAGGTTGAATTTATTGAACCGGCCAAAAAGCTGGGTGTAGATCGACAAGTGGTTCTGGTCGATTTTATCAGTAGCCACAGCCGCGTCGTTGGTCTGCGAATTGTCGGTGGAGTTGTAATAGTCCTGCACGCCGAAGTTGGTGGTAAATTTGCTGCCGAAAGCCTTCGAATACATCACTTCGGCATTTCCTCGCCATGCCTTGTTTTCGGTGATGTTGTCCCAATGCTTATTCAACGCTTCTTCATCGAACACGTCGTTTGAATTTCTGGCGTAGTTGCCCGATGAGTATGCGCCGCCTGCTGTAGCTTCAATGCTCTGGCTGTCGTCGATTTGCTTTCTGAAAAACAGGCTAAAGTCCGGAGAGGTAAAGTCCGACTTACGGTGCAGGAGCCGGCTGTACTTTTTCGTCACCACATTCCCCATTTCTGTGTTTAAAGAATTATCGTCATAAACACTGTTGAAGAATGTCACATTTGTGCTGAGTGCCAGCATGGTATTGGGGTTGTGCATATAGGTGTATTCAAAACCCAAGTTATGGGTCAGATAGCTGAAGTATGATGGAATACCCTTGCTTTCACGCACAATATCGTTCTCCCTGCCTATAAATCGCTCTGTGGTATTGATGTAGCGCTTATCGTAGTCGCGCCAACTGGCTCCGTAATTAAAATCAAACTCAGATTTCTTATAGTGATAGTTCACGCCAAGGCGGCCATCCATATTCCCCGTTGTGACAGCGCTGTTGTAGTCGGCAAGCACATAGCCACCGTCGTTACGAGGCTTCAAAATAAAGTTAATCACTTGCACATTGCCATATCGGATATCCGGATTGTCGTGGTATTCCACCCTCAGCACCTCGTCAGGACTGATAGAGAGCACGTGATTCATATTGGTCGGCTTTCCGTTGATTTTAAACACCGGCGTTTTTTCTTCCACCTTAACCTGTTTCAACGACTCATTCACTGTCACGCCCGGCATTTTAATCTGGAGTTTGCTCAGCAGCGAGAGACCATTGGTGGCACGCTCCACTTCACTCGAAGTGGGGATAATGATATACCTGTCGGCTTTTTGTGTAACCGACTGGGCAGTAACGGTCACCTCGTCAAGCTTCACCGACTTCTGGCTGAGGTACACAGTGCCAAGGTCAAGGTATGCGTCAGGTGTTCCCACCACATCCATATACACAGGCATAAGCCCCTCTTTTGAAATCTCCAATGAAAGCGCGGAGTCGTTCACATTCACCGACTGAAACTGACCATTCTCATCCGTCTCTATGCCCAAACGAAACACACCTTCCTTGTTTTTACCTTCTATAACAGCTTTTCTGATTGGCTTGCCAGATGCATCAACTATCTTTCCCGTCACCACATAGCCTAACATCTGCAAAGGCAACAATGAAATAAACATCAAAATCAACGAACGTAATATAAGAGTGTAGTTTTTTATCATAGGTTTTGCTTTTTGTAATTTAAAAATATCAGAGTAGGCTGCACATCTATTTCCACACATATCGAATATTATACAGCAGTTTATTCATCACCACATCCTCTTTTTGTTTTTCATCAAAGCCAAGAATGCAGAAATCTTTCTCGTTCTCAAGCGTTCTGGAAGTGCAGCCGCCATGGCATATCGGGAAAATGGCGCAACTCAGGCAAGGCTTGTTGGTGAATTTTGAAGCCATACGCTTCTCTAAAGCGTCGTTCTCCCATACAATGTCTCCATCTTGGCTTAAATAGCCGTCTCTCCTTGAGTTTTCAAAATCCACCGCAGTACACTTATACACGTCTCCATTATAGTTTACAACGGCACTGCTTCTCAAATCGCCATAGCAGCGCTCTCCGAACAATTGCTCCGAAGCCAAGATACCGACATTTGTGAAGGCATCAACAGCGACTCCGATATCTTCAGAACATGCGCCAACGTCTTGCCATACTTTGTGAAAAGAGACATCAAGGCATCGTTTTGCATCTTCGGTCAAGTCAGAGAAACTTTCGGGAATTTTGCCTACGCTGTCAATGTTTTCTTTTGTATAGTTAATGCGTAGCGTCACCTTTATTCCGTTTTCTATCAATTCTTTAATGGTGCTCACAATTATTTTGTAGGAGCCTTTTCCTCCCACAAAGTGCCTGTTGGCGTCATGTGTTGGCTCATCGCCGTCAAGAGTGATCTGCGCAAAATTGAAGCCATATTGCAAGAGCTGCTCTATTCTTTCGTGTGTGAGTAATGACCCATTCGTGGTGCAGTTACATGAGAATTTCACGCCAGCCCGCTTCGCCTCTTCATAACCAAATTTGATAATCGGCAGCATTACATCATCGTAGTAGAGGAACGGCTCACCTCCGAAAAATGAAAGCGTTAAGTTTTCCGACTTTGCACATAGTTTCTTAATCAGCTTGAACACCCGCTTCATTGTTTCGCCCGACATTTTCGACGGCAGGTGACTCTCATAGCAGTACCAGCAATTGAAATTGCAGTTGATGGTGGGATTGATAATCAAGTGGGAGCGTGTAGAGCCGTATTCTTCTGCAAGCGTTCTTCTCTTATACACTTGAAGTTCGTCCACCGAATCCTGTACAAGAAAACCACCAGCTTTCAAATTATCCATGCAGGATTGCTCGTCTGGCATGCCATCTTGCAGCGATTGCCAAATTCCTTTTTTTAGAAAAAGGAACTTGTCGCTTAGGCTATTGTACACGATGTCAACGCCTTTTTGATGGTCAAGCAAAACGTTATATCTGCTGAATTTCATTTTAGAGATGTGCCGATTATTTCAACGGCTCCTTAGGTTATTCAATGTTTACGAATCTTCAAAAAGATGATTTTACAGAGAAAGAGTAATCAAGAAGATGTGAATCCTTTTAGCCTTTAGTGGAAGTCCCACAACCTGGAGTGCAATTACCTCCTTGGCAATTATTCACAGTAGTTCCTCCACATCCAGTCTTCCCACAATTCGTGTCAGTATTGCAGAGGTTATTTGCGCCACTGGTTCCAACCATTCCATCCATCAAGATAGAATCCTCATCTCTCAAAACGGTCATTTCCAATCCCTCCACAAATTCTTGCAGTTCAAGATTCCTGTCCATAGTTTTTAATTTTAATGTTGTTAATGTATTGATAAATTCTGCTCAAAATGCTTGATTTGAGTTATTATTAGAAGTTCTCTCATCTTATACCCCCAAAAATAGCACAATATTTTTTCAGCACCAACTTTTTTTTTTAAAAAAAAAAGCGGATCTCAACCATTTTTTTGATGTTTTTTTGATGTTTTGATTTTTGGCGCATCGTTCCCATCCGCTCTCTATAACAAAACACCACTCATCACCAAACACTAAACCACCACTGTCTTTATAGCTTCAATTATCCTCTTGCCGAACATCAGCCCCACCTTTTTGGCGTATTCATCAGGGGAACGCAGCACACGGCTGAACAAATCTTTATACATATCCAGATTTAGATGAAACGCATAGTGTCCGCTGTCGATATATATTTTCACAGCAATGGAAGCGACGTACAGAATCTTGCAGCAAAGCCACACCTGCGCATCTCTGCATAGTTGATGTGTGCACAGATAGTTATACAGGTCGTTGGCTACTGCCAGATGGTTGTCGGCACGGAAGATTGTCGCCACATTTGACGCTGTTATGGAATCAGCATTTTTGCGATATACATAATGCAATTCGCCAGTTACCAGCACCTGACGAGCTTCGCACATGGCAATACTCGTCCACAGGTCATCCTCCGACATTTTGTGGTGAAACCTTAACTGCATCCTGTCGATAAACGACTTCTTAAACAGATAGCAGAACACTAAAGGCGTGAAGGTGCATGTGCGCATAAGGCGAGCAAAGCTGTCATCTCCTTTCCACTGTTTGCCTATCATTCCACAATGAGCCTGTCTAATCTCAGTATGGCTGTCGGTAAATTCTATTTTCACACTGCCCATTGCCATTTCTGAGTCTGATATGACAAACTTATTGTAAAATGATTGAAAGTTGTCTGTTAGAACAAAATCATCACTGTCAACGAAAGTAATCACGCTGCTTGTGCAATTGTCCAGCCCGAGATTACGGGCTTCCGACACGCCTCTGTTGTCCTGGCGCAGCAATCGAATTTCACCGCTCACTGCATAATTAAGCAGTTTTTCGCAAGAGTTGTCGGTGGAGCCATCATCCACCACAATGATTTCTTTAGGCAATTGCAGCTTCAACAGGGATTCCACACACCTCACAACGTATCGCTCTGAGTTATACATCGGAACAATAATCGACACTAACGGCTTCATTTTTCACTTCTATTTTTCTATCAGAGCCTTTAACGACAGGCCATAGGACATTCATCCACAAATCAGTATCATGTTTTTCAAAAGTTCTATGACTTCTTCTTGATTACAAGTGTCGTCCAACCTAGCATCGTCTGCTATATACTTTTTTATGACAGCAAATTCAGAGGGGGCAATTTTCCTCTCTATAAACCTTGTGAAGCGGTTGAGCAGCCAGTACTTTCCGTTTCCTTGTATGATGGTGTAATCGGTATTGAATCTCAGTCTGCCGGCATCTACCGCTTGCCTTTGCAATGAACCGAGGAAATATATCTGTTTGGTGATTCTGTTCTTTATCTCAAGCCACGCTTGCGACAGTGCGCTTGCCAAATCTGGCGTTGCCTTGCCGCTTCTGATAGCCATAATATCCTCATACACGAGGCTCTCGGGTAAGGCACCATCAAGCCGTCCTCCTATAGTGCCTTGGAAAAACTCATGATAGAACTGCACGATATTGTTAGGCGTGGGTATGCCTCCGTAGCCCCGTTCGCCAAGCACGATAAGCGGCTTATGGCGCTTTATTGCAAACAGCGCGGAATATCCGGAGCCTATCACCATTTGGGCACGCTTCACATGACTCTCTATACAGCCAGAACTGTCGCTGATACAAATATTGGGGTTAGCTAAGTGACGAATACTCTCATTTTTGCTGCACACTTCAATTTTCAGTTGAGTGAGCCTGTTCAAGGTGCGCAATATCTTAAACAGCGCACTGTCGGCATACAGAAACTCGCCCGTGTTTACATAGATGTCAAATTCCTTTGGCACATCGCTCTTTTCGCTATCCGCTGGAGCGAAGTCAAAGGGAACGGCTATTTTTTCAGATGTCTGCTGGTACGGGCAGAGTATGTTGATATCAAGGTCGCTGACCCAAAATGTGTAGTCCACCATGGTGACATCGGTGTAGAAATGCCGCGAAATGTCGGACCTGAACAGAAACCGCACAACAGCCGCATTCTCCTGCCTCTTGCAGTCGGCCACCTCCTGCGTGATGTCGCCAACGCACACCACACAGTCGGCACCATGGCACGAGCTGATGATTTCAAACGATTTTTCTCCAGATATGATTTGATGTATGCTCTCATAGAGCAGTTTATACTTTGGAAGTGTGCTGGTAGCTGTTAAATATATTTTCATACTGGTCGGGATATTAGTTTGTGTGATAATTGTTGCAACTGCTGCTCTGAGATTTCCGCCACACAGCCTAATGAGGGACGCGCATTCTCGCCAAAATGCTCGTAGCTGCTCTGGCACCCCTCCTTATCCTCCGCCTTGTAGAACTCATACTTTGCCTTTCTATCGGCGGCTTCCAGCAATCCATAATGCAGGATTAGCAAGCGGTCAGCTATGGCGGATTTCGCCAGTGTAGGCGCTTGATGAAAGTGGAGCTTGCCCCGGTCGGAGAATATTTGCGAATGCCCTATGTTGCGCATCATCTTATAGCGGAAGCACACGCCTTCTATTGAGCTGGGATATTGGGCATTAAAGGTGCTTTGACTGTTCCAAAGGTGAATGTAGGGGACCATATATGCGTCGGCGCCGTCATCGTCCACATATTGGCGTACATTGCAGAACCGCTCATCGAGCATTTCATCCACATCGAGGAAAAATGCTATTTTATGGTTCACAAACGAAGCCAGGTCGAGTAGCAGATTCCTATTCTGCAAGTCGTTGAATTCCGTTCTGCGCTTCTTGCATTTAAGCAGAATCTTTTCAGCCCGCGCAAGTTCATAGGTGCCGTCGGTGCTGCCATCGTCAAGCAGCACAATTCCATCGAACAGGTGCGATGCCTGCTCAAGAAACCGGCTGATTCTATGGCTCTCATTATAGCACTGTACCAGCAGAAGCACAGGGTACTGCTTACCACCGAAATGACTGGCGATTTCGTACTCGGCAAAGCGGTTTTGGCAAAAATCATTCAACTGCTTTTCTGATGACGCTGGTTTGTGTTGCCAATCATAGAGCAGTTTGTCAAAATCCATGCCCCAATCCTCACCATTAGCCACCGCTATTTCGGGAAAAAAGAAATGGCGTAGCACATCGTTGGGCGTTTTCTCAAAAGGCTCACTCCTCCTCACCTTCCCCTCGCGGTTGTCGATGTCGCGGTGCGCCATCATCGCCCCGTTGAAGTAAAGTTCCTTCACGCCTATCATATCGAGGCGCGAGCGGAAGTTGTTGTCATCGCCGCCCCACTTCGAGAGCGTTTCATCGTATCCATGAATCTGCTCGGCATGGCGCTTCTCAAACATGATGCTGCCGAACGGAATAAACTTGTGTTGATTGAATGTGACTTCCGTCACTTCCTCATCGTCGGCAAAGCACACCCTGCCTATGGCATAATGGGGATAGTCGGGATAGTCGACAAACGACTTGCGCAGTATGCCAATCACATCAGTCACCATCTCCGACTCCGGGGAGCAAACCATCACATACCGCTTCGTGGCAAACCGTATGCCCACGTTAAGCGGCTTGGCAGGGTTACGCCATTCGTGGGGCTTGTCGTTCATCACGATACGCCAGTTCACAAATGGGTACTGCAATATGTAGTCCTGTAATTCCTGCGATTCCTCGGGCGTGTCGAGCACCAGTACCACCTCTATGCCGTTTCGCTCAAAGTATTTCCGATTTTTGGGAAACACTCTCCTGAACTCCTTCATTTTCCGAAAAAAAGGAATCACCACGCTCAAGTCAAAATTGCGATAGAATGGTTCTTTGGTTTTAAAGAAGAGTGGCATAGTAGATAAGTAAATTAGTTAATAATGGCAAATATATAAAATGAATTAAAAAAAGCAAATCACAAGCAAACAGTTTAATCTTAATCTACTTTAACAATTAAAGAGCGATCCAAATTGGCAACTCTTTAATTGTCTTCTTTTGGGGATTATGACTGTTGCTATTTTTGCTTTTTGGGCTCGGTTTTTGGCCATCTGTCGGCCGACATCGGTATGGTATAGTAAACGCTCATGGTGAAGGCGAACCTCTTGCCACGGTCGCCATAGCCTGGTATGAACCACGGCTGGGCCTGTGCATTTTTCTTTTCCGTGAATATGCCTCGGTAGCGCGCCTGCCAGCCCACCGACACGTTGCGCCACAGCTGCACGCGAAGTCCGGCGAGAAACTCGCCCCACAGTGCGTGTGCGCTTTGCCCCTTGAGGGTGAATGGCACGGTCTCACCCCAGTAGTGGTCGGTGTAGGCTGCATCGGTCACGTCGAACTTAAACGCGGAAAAACCAAGCCGCACGCCGGCATACACTTGATATTTCGGGTCGTTCTTGAAAGTGAAGTTGTAGTTCGCGCCGAGTTTGAAATATGGGGCGAGTTTACCCTTGTAGGTAAAGTTCATGTCGTCGGGGGTGTTGTTGGCAAACCCCACGCCTATCTCCACCTCAGGCTGAAGTCGGTTCCACATGTTCAGTGTAGCGCTCACGCCAAAATTGCCGTATTTCTGCCCGAAAGCCATAAGCAGCGCATCGCCCACCGCCACTCCGAATGTGGCCTGGGTGAGCATTGGGTAGCGGGGATACACACGGCGCAGCGAGTCGCGCCGAAGCTCCTCGTTTGCCGAGGCAGTGTCGCCATCGAGGTAGCGCTGCACCACCTCCTCCTTCGTGCCCTTGGCGGGGCGTAGCACGGTGTTGGTGCTGGGGCGGACAGGGGTGACGCGGCGCCCTTGCCCACCCGACTGCGCAAAGGCATAGTTTGCCATCAGCACAAGCGCGAGCGCGCAATATTTCAGTAGTTGTGGTGACCGATGTCTCATCGCATATACACTCTAAAGGTTACGGCATTGTTGTTGGTGACCACAGGGCGGACGAGCGCCACCGAATCGATGGCATGGCACGTGTGGCTGTAATCCGAAATCTGGAAATTGAGCATTGCGCCACAGTCCACGCTCGCAAACACAGGCTGCGAGCTGTAGTGAACAGTGATGGTGTCGGACGGCGAGCCGGCGATGTTGTAGTTCAGCTCAAACTGGCACTCGGTGGCAGAAGGGCGCAAAGGCAGATACACCTCGCTCACCGTCTGCTTGTCCACATACACGCTGTCGCCTGGCGCGCCTATGCCTCGCACGCTGAGATTTTCCACACTCACCGCCGTGCCACCCTTGTAGAACGCCGCCAATGGCAGGCTGGATCGGTTGTCGATACACCCGTCGCCACTGCATGCGCTGAGCGCCACTCCTGCGGCAAGCCATAGCGCCAACATAGCTATATGCCTACGCAGCCTGGTCATTATTCGTGATTTCTTCTGAAATTTCATACACATTGCGGTCGGGCGAGTGACGAATGATGAGCTCTCCGAGAAATCCGCACAAAAAGAGCTGCACACCTAAAATCATGCACACCAACGACAGGTAGAAATAGGGCGACTGGGTCACCAGCATCGGGTGGTTGCCGGCGTAGAGGTTGTAGAGCTTGATGCCGCCCACAAGTATCACGGCTATCAACCCGAAGAAGAACATCAGCGAGCCGAGCAGCCCGAAGAAGTGCATAGGTTTCTTTCCAAACTTGGTCTGGAACCACAGGGTGAGCAGGTCGAGGTAGCCATTCACAAAGCGGTCGAGCCCGAATTTGGTGACGCCATACTTGCGCGCCTGGTGGTGCACCACGCGCTCGCCTATTTTGGTGTAACCCGCGTTTTTCGCCAGATAAGGAATGTAGCGGTGCATGTCGCCATACACCTCAATGTGCTTCACCACCTCCTTGCGGTAGGCCTTCAGTCCGCAGTTGAAGTCGTGGAGGTTGTGGATGCCACTCACTTTGCGCGCCGTGGCGTTGAACAGCTTGGTGGGTATGGTCTTGGTCTTGGGGTCGTAGCGCTTCTTCTTCCAGCCGCTCACCAGGTCGTAGCCCTCCTCCTTTATCATCTTGTAGAGATGCGGAATCTCGTCGGGGCTGTCTTGCAGGTCGGCGTCCATGGTGATGACCACATCGCCCTGCACGCGCTCAAAACCGGTGTTGAGCGCGGGCGACTTGCCATAATTGCGGCGAAAGCACACGCCCTTGATATTGTTATTTTTCTCATGAAGTTCCTTAATCACTTCCCAGGAGCCATCTGTGCTGCCGTCATTGATCATCAGCACCTCATAGGTGAAGTGGTTTTCGTTCATCACGCGTTCTATCCATTCAGCCAGCTCTGGCAAGGATTCGGCTTCGTTATACAGCGGAACTACTACTGAAATGTCCATATCGCTCAATTTATATGTTTTGTATATTTTTTTAGAATCTGCATTCAAGGTGGACGCATGCGCCATGCTATTTCCTCGCCAGCCTGCCCGTGAGCTTGACGATGGCCGACAGCAGGGCACTGAGCAACGAGCCCACAAACGAGCTGAACCAAAAGCCCGTGAGCGCCAAGTCGATGCTCCGCGGCGCACCGTGCTTCTCTATCACAAGCCGGAGGGTGCTCACCACATCCTGCATGCCATCTGCAAACAGCTCCGGCGTGGCCTCATACTGATTAATCAAGAGCTGCGCCTGCTCATAAAAATAATTAGGGCGCAGCAGCTCTATCACAGCCCAGCTCACACCGCAGGCTATGAGTGAGCCACACATGAAAATCAGGATGCCCGTCATCCACAGGTTGGAAAACGAGGTGAGACCATCATCAGCCACGTAGCGTTTTTTAAGCCACCTGTACACCACAAAAGGAATAAGCAGCACCATGGCCATGGCGAACGCCGCGATGGCCACATGCTTGTCGGAAAAGATAAAACCCGCAGCCACCACCGAGAGGTAGATGCCAAAGGGCACCCCCCACTCCGCCGCTTGCTTGAAAAGGCTCTTTTGATGTTCCATATTGTGTGTGGTTAGCAATTTGCAAAGATAGGAATTATTCTCCACATTCACAATATTGATTTCTGAAGCTGTTTCAATCGGGGGTCTTTTGGCTGACGGTGACACGCGCCCTCACCACATTTGCCAAGTCGGTGATATCCGCGCCAAGGGTAAAGCGGCACACTGCGCCACTCCCCGCCGGCATTATCCGCGCGCTCATCGCCTCCTTCTTTCGCACCACGCCACCGCTTGAATTAAGCCACTCCACCACCACACGGTAATAGCCTTTGACCACGCTTGCCGATTTCAGCTCGAAATCAATCTGCGCCGCCACCTCCGTAGCTTCCTCAATGGAGGCCTTGCCATAGGAAAAATAGGCGGAGTCAGGCGTTAGTGGTATCTGCCGTCCGGAAAGCTGCGCGGTGGCGGCCTTTATTCTTGCCGTGAAAATAGAATCCACCTCATCAAAAGCCCTCTGGTGAAGGTTGAGTAGTGCCGTGTTCTGCTCCAGCGCGCCAGGATGCCCGGCATTGGCGGTCTGCGCGCTTTCGAGACATTCGTTGACAAACCCTAATGCGGCCTCGCGGCGGGCAAGGAGCGTAGGCACCTCACCGGCAACCGAAGGAATGCGGGCGACGTCGACATCGGCTCTCGCCACCGCATCATGTACGGCATCGGCTGGGCTGTGCATGGCCACATTATGGACAGATTGCCCAGAGCCATTCCCCGAGCAACCTGCTAAAGAGATGCCAAGCGCCACTGCCGAGGCAAGTGGCCACTTTGCAATTTTCATGATAAGTGCGATGATTAATTAAGAATGACTGTGACGTAGCAAGGACCGTCTAACACGCTGTCGGCCATAGCCTTTTCCACCTCAGCCTTAAATATGACAGCCTTTTCCTGCCCAGGGGCAGAGGCGGCAAGGGCGTTGACCGCAGCAGGGTCGCCCTCAAGCTCCACCCTCTTGCCGCTGGCCTTGTTCTTAAATGTCAGCGAGCATGCCTTCACTTGCTTGAAATCGCTGTCACTGCGACTGATGGGGCACTCCACGCTGATTTTCACCATTGCCCCTGCCGGCTCGGTGGCCACCGCTACTCCGTCGTCTTTGTGCCAGCCGTAGGAGAATGCGAGGCATGCATCGCCCGACGAGGCTGTGCCACAGAGAGGGAACGAATAGTCATTGTCGGCGCTTATAGTATCGGCAGTGGAAGTAGTATCGGCAGTGCCTCCCGTTTTCTGACAGGCGCAAAGAGCCATTGTCATAACTGTTGAAACGATAAATAAGAATTTCTTCATGTTAGTTTTTTTTTAAGATAGGTGCTAAAAATAAACGCTTATGTTCATCTGAATTATTTTTGCGCACCGAATATGTTATGTTAATGATTACTTCAATGGGCGCTTCATAGAGTCGGTGCCTGCCTGCATAAAGGCGTCGGAGCTCTTGGCGTCCTTGGTGAGCACGGCTTGCTGCACATATCGCTTGCCATTCTCCACGGTCACCACTGCGCAAGGCAGACTATACGCTATCACATTGTAGGGCCATTTAGGATTCTTGAGCGTGTGCCACTTGGAGTCGAGATAGATAATCTTCTCCACTTTCGCACCCTGCGCCACAAACTTTCCCACCACGGAATTGGCGAGCTTCTTGATGCTCGCGTTCACCGCCACGCCTTTTGGCTCAGCCACTGGCTCGGCATGCGCACCAGCCGCATTCGCATAAAGTTCGCCAGCGTTGGCGTTCTCCACCACGGTGGATAGGAGGCGATAGGAGTCATCGCTCCGGCTGAAGCCGCTGGCCGACGGCATATAGCTGCTCAACAGTCGGCGCAGCACTAAAAAGTGCATGAGCTTCTGGGTGGGGTCGGAGGCTTCCTTCATCAGCTTGTTGTATTTATTGGCGAGTTTCACCAACTCAGCGTAAGGAATGTATTCCGCGGCAAGATTCTGAACAGCCCACTCGCGCTGCTGGCACCACTGCCTGTACTTGCCTGGCAGCATGTGCTCGCCATCCACCACGCCACGCACCTCGTCCTGCAAGCCAAGTTTGCACTGCATCGAGAACTCATTCTTATACATGTCGGCCTTCAGCCACAGTTCAAAGGCGAAAATCGACTTGGGGTCGGCGATATATTGGCAAGCCAATGCATTGACAAACATCTCATCTTTCGGCACCACAAGGGCGGGGTTGTTGGGATCGATATTGATATAGTCCGTTATCCAATAGATATTGCTTGCGTCGGCGGCAATGGCCTTCATCAGCATCTTGCCGAAAGTTTCGTTGATCACATCGTCCACTCCCGTGCCAGTGAAATAGAAGGCACGGTTATTGTCGGTATAGTAAGGCTGATAAGGCGCAGTCACCCCGTCGGCGGCATTGTAGATGGCATCGAGATGCTCATAGGTGGCGTGTATCTGCCCCACCGACTTGGTGAAGCCGGGCTTCACCGTGGCATCGGTGGCGTAACGGTCGGAGGCTTTGCACTCTGCGCTTGGCTTGAATTTCTTGTAGGGATTGAAGTCACCGCCACTGTTGCCTTCGCCAGCAGCCCCGCTTACCACTGATCTGGCCTTCGACTCCACGGCGTTTTTGGCCTCACGCTCTTTCTCATTCACCTTACTTCTCACCTCTTTCTTCACCTTTTCCTTCAGTTTGCCGAGGCCAAACTGGGCCAAGGCAGGTGCTGGGGCTGTGGCAAGAAGCGCCACGCACCCTAATGCGGCAATAAATGATTTCGACATTTTCATTTCATTAAAAATTTATGCTTAGAAGCAATTATTATTATTCACTAAGTTAATAAGCGTGTCTTTTTCCTGTGTGGACCGTGTCTCAAAACACCACCTTACGCGCCTTTGAGCCACGCTTTTCAATATAAACTCCGTGCTGGCGTGGGGTGGCCACTTTCTGCCCTTGCAGATTATAGTAAACGGCTGGCGCGCTGACGCTTTCGTCATCGGCGTTGGTCACATTCTCAATTCCTGATTCTCCAAGATAGCCAGAATACTCGTATTTTTTGTCGTAGCTCCACAGTCCAGCCACAGGTGGCTTGGTGGGGCTAAATGGGAGTGGCTTCACCTCCACGGCTGATGGAGTGGCAGATTCTTCGGCCTCAAATTTTTTTATGATGTGCGTGGCGGGGTTTTTGCCTCTGAGCGTTTCCTCATAATCAATCCAGCGGTCCACATCGTATCCTTCATCGGAAAGGCTATACTGAATAGCTTTCACTTCATTATCAATGGCGTTAGTGACCGTTTCATCATAACCACTCATCACCAACTTGTTCGTGCCACCAGAATTGAGGTAGGTGTTGATAAGCTGAATCTGTGAATCGTTGCCAAAATCAAAGCCATAATACTCAATCACGTTTGTCATTGGCCCTTGGCTCATGGTCACCTTCACATGGTCGGTGAAATATTCCATAGTGTAGTTTGCCGCATTTTCGCCATCAAACATGGTGAACGACAATGGCTTATTACCAGAAAGGATCCATTCCATTGGGTTTGTCGTCACAATCTGGCCGTTGGTTTCAGCCCACTTGATGTCGGAAATTTGCATACCTTCTTGGGTGTCGTTGACAAGGCTGGCCTTGCCGTTGGTATAGGTGATGACAAGGGGTTTGCCGTCTTTTAAAACCCCGTCTTTGAGCGAGGATGGCGTGACTTTCACCACATTGCCTGCCGCGTCGCGCTCTACGGTGTATTTTTCCCAGTTGGTGCGTTTCCACGAGCTTGTCGCATTGTCCCATTCACAGGTTTCCTTGCTGCATACGAAGTTCTTCACCACAGCGTCATAAAGTCTTATATACATTTGGTTGCGCAAGAGCGTTCTGCCATTGTCGGTGTAGTATTTCCAAGTCTCTCTCGAAACTTGACCATCCGCATTATAGTCATATGTTCTAACATCGCTGTTCTCCAGTCCCACGTTGTTTCTACACCTCACCTTGCCGTAGCCATTTTCTTTAGGATTGGTGTAGTATTCCAGCGTCACGGTTCTGCTGTCTATCCATTCATTCTCGGCCTTGTCCCAGGCATAAACTCTCACCTTTGTGGGCAAGTCGGAAATGTCGGCGCTGGTGGGGGCCTTTAGCGTTTTCTTGGTTACGAATCGGTTGAGTCCCACCACTTCACTCACGCTGCTGAATTGTGCAGATGCCGTTAGAGCCACAAGGGCACACATGGCAAGAGCATGCTTCTGTCTGCTTGTTCTCATAATTGTGTTTGTGTTAATGTTCATATTAAAAGTGTCTGTATAAAAATAAAGCAAACTCAAATTTGTCATGAATTTACTAACGAGGCATGGGGGCACACACCTCAAGTCACAAAATTAGCCTATCACACGCCCTCACAGCGTGTAAAAATCCGCCAATTTCATGATGAAATCAGACAATATGCACAAAAACACACGATTTACCGCCCTGTGAGCGTCATTTTTGACGATCGCGGTAAGCCGACGGCGAGCAGCCATACACGCGCTTGAAGGCATGCGAAAATCCGCTTGCCTCCCCGAAGCCGCACATATGGGCCACCTCGCTGATAGTCTTAGATGGGTTCTCCACCAGAAGTTTGGCGCAGCGCTCCATCTGTATGGCAGAGATAAACATTTTTGGCGACTGGCAAGTCTGCTCCTTCAAGCGGCGGCAGAAGGTGCGCTCGCTCATATTCATGGCCGAGGCTATCTGCGCCACGCTGCACTCCCCTTTTGCGGATGCTTCGTCCACTACGGCAAACAGCTGCTCCATAAATGAATTCTCGTCGGGCGCCACAACGGGAACGGCACTTTTAAGCCGGACTGTGGCAGGTCGGGCATCACTGCGGTCGCTCTGAATGAATTTATCCTTCAGCTCCTCCACTTCCTTGACAAGACGCCGCATCTGCGCGCGCTGTTTTCGAAAGTAGAGGTGGAGGCAGAACACTGTCACCACCACAATCACCACAAAGAGGCCCACGCCAAGCGCCAAGTCGCGGACACGCGCCTGCTTGCGCTGCGCTATTTCCTCCTGAAGCCTGCCGTTGTCAAATTCTGCGCTGTAGCGGGCGAGTGCCTCTGCCGAAGCCTGCTGATAGAGCGAGTCCTTCAGCTCGTTGAATTGCCGAAGCGCAATTTTTGCGGAGTCGGGGTTGATATCCCAGTAGCTCTCGTAAAGCCCCTTGCAGGCATGCACGCGGTTATACAGGTCGCCCATCTGGGCAAATATTTTAGAGGCCTCTAAAAAGCACGCCACAGCCTCGCGATGCCGCTTTTGCTCCACAAGCAGAAAGCCCAACTGGTTGAGATCGATACCCACCGAGTGCATATTTCCCACTTCTCGGAGCAAGGCTATGGCGCGGCGGTAAGTGCTTTCAGCCTCAGTCAAGCGCTTTAGCCCAGCCAAAGCCGATGCCATCTGCGAGAGGCGTATCGCCATTTTAGGTGTTTTACCTTGAGCAGAGTCGAGCTCAAAGGCACTGCGGGCATAGTCGAGAGCCTTGGGGTCGTGGCCCAGCTTGTGATACACCTCCGACGCCATACCCATCAATATAGCCTTACGCGACGGATTATGGGCACGCTCGGCATATTTCAGTCCATTCAGTATATACCGCTCGGCGTCTTTCATCTGGTCGGCTGCCATATATATGCCAGCCAAGGTGTTCAGTCCAGAAGAAATCCTGTCGGCATCACCGCCGCGCATATCTATGTCCACACTCTGCTTGGCATAGGTGGCGGCTGATGAGAAGTCGCCCAAGCGAAGATGAATAATTCCTAACAGATTGAGGCAGTCGGCTTTCTCGCTGCCAGAATACTTATATAGCGGCAACGCCTTAAGGGCATAGTCCTTAGCCTTGGCATAGTCTTGCCCGTCGTTGTACCATTCCGCTGCCCAGTACCACACCTGCTGCCGCAGAGAGTCGGTGGGCACACTACTGGAAAAGGTTATCCTACTGTCGGTGAAACGCTCTTTATCTAAAAAAAAGAAAATGCGATTGGCACACGCAGCAGATCCGCCAGAACTATTGAACTGCGCCACCATAGCGTCAAATTTACTATCGCCAGCCTTTGCCACGGAGAAAGGCAAAATACCAATAGTGAAAAAGAGCGCCACAGCGGCCACTGTTCGCACACACAGTTTATATCTCACGTCAATTCTATTAGAGTCGTATCGTTTCATTTTCCCTTAAATGGCAGTATTAATGGCAGTAACTTCATTCTTTCCACAAATTTACCTCTAAATTTCCATATTCACAACGGCGCTGAAGAAAATCGGCGGGGGCAAGCGCCACGAGGCTGTGTTCACAGTAGCCCCAAATAGAGTATGTTCTGCAGAGCCATTCAGCGGTGGCGACTATGCGCATAAAAAAGAAACCCGATCACAGATGATTTCTGCTCGGGTTTTGGGATATATATAAAAATAGTAGTTATGGACACAAAAAAGGGCAAGCGATCTACATCGCACCGCTACAACCAAATACCCTTGCTTCGGTCAAGACCTGGGGGATTCTAAGGGAGCTGGCCGTGTAGGACTTACCCGAATGCAAAGGTACTACTTTTTTTCAAACCCACAAAATTTCAACCACTTTTTGTGGCAGAAAAAAAGGGTCAGCCAGCACCATATTGGTGTGGCTGACCCATTTATGCAAGATGTTTGCTTTATCTCAAATCTTAAGCGTCATGCACTTAATACTGCGAATATCGGCGAATTAGAAAGTGTATTTCAAGCCAATTTGTGCACGCCAGCGGCTATAGTAGTCGCTGTAAGAGCGCATGTCGTAAGCAGTCTGTTCTGCCTTGCCATCCTTCATAGCATAGCCGTGGAGGAATTGGAACTGGCCATTGCCACTGTAAGTGACTGGGCTGTAGTAAACCGATGCGCCAGTTGAGTTGTAGTGACCCCACTTCTCATTGAAGAGGTTGGCCAAGTTCTGAATGTTGAAGGTGAGTTGCAAAGAGTGCATCATGCTGCCCACACGGAACTTAAAGGTCTGTGCGAAGTGGAAGTCGAAGTGGTGCTCAAACTGCTCGTTGTCGCCGAAGCGCTCGAAGTACTGGCCACGGTGGTTGCGCAAGTAGCGGTCACCGGCAATCCAAGCCTTCATGGCAGCTTTCTGCATGTCGGCAGTGTAGGTCACGCCCGACGATTTGCCCGATTTAAACTGCATTTGATCGATTTCTGCATCGGTTGGGATATAGAAGAGGTCGTTGCCGTTAGAGCTATCGCTGTTGAGGTCACCATAGTAGTAGATTGAGTATGGCGAACCGCTGTTGAGTGTGTAGATGAGACCCACGCTGGTGTTCCAGTGCTTAGCGTAGTCGCGGTTGAAGAATGCGCTGATGTTGATCTTGTGAGGAGTGTTATAAGCTGAGCGGCCCACTTCTGGATGGTTAGGATCGCCGTGGGTGTAGTTGTAGTTGAAGTTAGACTGTGCCACAGAGCTACCGCCATAGTTCACCGACTTAGAGTTGGTGAAGGTATAGCTTGCTGCTAAAGTGAGGCCGAAGTTGAACTTCTTCTCTGCCTTGGCACTCAAGCTCAGGGTGTGACCCTTGCTGGTGTTGTCGAGCAGATAGATGTTAGAGTAAGGGGTGCCGTTGGTGATCTTTGAGAGGAATGGACGCTTGTCGAAGCTCAAAGAAGGATATTTGTCGGCAAGGGTGGTCGTGCCGTCCCACTCGTAAGCAAGGTTGCGGTAAACCACATCGTTGATGGTCTTCGACCAAATGCCTTCAAATGTCCAGTCGATACCTGCCCAAGTGGCATCCACAGCGAGATTCAGACGAAGAGTTTGTGCAAACTTAAAGTCCTTAGCAAACACGTTGATAGTCTGAGAGCCAGAAGCCGCAAGTTTGTCGGCATTGGCTTGCTGTTGATTGCGATCAAGAATCACATCCAAATCCTTGGTATTGTTGCCCGACACGTTGTAAGTAGAGAACTGGATACCAGTGTTAGAGAAGTTGTTGCTCAACCACACGAATGGAATGCGGCCAGTGAAGAGACCGGCACCACCACGGAGCACCACGTTCTTGTCTTGGTCCACTTTCCAGCGGAAGCCCAGGCGTGGGCTGAACATTGGAGAGCTCTTGAGCTTGTGGTCGGTACGCACGTCCCAACCCTTGCTTGCAGCATATTCATTGAAGCCAGTGTTGGCTGTAGGAGTGTCGAAGAACAAGGGCACATCCACGCGGAGGCCATAGGTGAGCTGGAAGTTGTTGGTCATCTCCCACTTGTCCTGGGCATAAACGCCGAGCTGTCCAGCTGCAAATTCTGGAGTCCATCGTGGGTCGCCAGTCACGTCCACGTTAGCCACGCCATAGCGGTATTGCTTGATGTGGCCTTTTTCACCACCAAGTGCGGCAAGGAAGTCGTCAGGAGTAGCGAAGTAGTAAGTGCCGTAGTTGTCCTGAATGAAGAGGTTGCCAAACTTATAGTATTCATCGTGTGTGCCGAATGTGAAGGTGTGGTTACCTTTGTAGAGGGTCACATTGTCGGTGAATGAAACCACGTCCTGGTCAAGAGAGTTGGCGCAAGAGCTGCGTTCAGTACCAAAGCATACCGAACCGCTGCCCACACTGCTAATCTGAATCATTGGGAACAATCCCTTAGGGTCGCGGTGGTCGCGCACGCGAACATAAGAGATAAGAGCCTCGTTGCTCACTGTGGGTGAGAAGTTGCTGTGAAGTTCTGCGGTGAACGAGTTGGTCACACTATTGAAATCATACTGATAGTCGGTAGCGTTGAGATAAGATGCGGTGCTATTGCTGTTAAGCTGAGTAGCCGACACCAGACGCCATCCGAGGGTGAGTTTGTGCTTGTCGTTGATGTTCCAGTCAAGTTTCAAGCCAGCCTTGTGGCTCTTGGTGTAGTTGTTAGGATTTGCAAACGAGCCATTGTATTCCACACCTTGCCTCTGAGCAGCCTCACGGAGAGCGTCAAGAAGCTTGCTTGCCTCTGTTCCATCCACCTTTGATGCGGAAGAGCCCACACCATAGTTGTTTGTGTATTCGTTCTGTGCCCTCTCATAGTTGGCGAAGAAGAACAGTTTGTCCTTCACGATAGGGCCACCGAAGGTCACACCATAGTGATAGTTCTTTTCATCCTGATAAGGAGCAGATTTGCTACCGTTGCGGAGAATGTATTTAGAGCTGATGAGGTCCTTGTTCATGTAGTCGCCATAGAGCGAGCCGTGGAACTGGTTAGTACCACTCTTGGTGATAGCGTTGATAGAGCCACCAGTGAAGCCCGACTGACGAACGTCGAATGGAGCCACCTGCACTTGAATCTGCTCCACTGTCTCCATAGAAAGAGGCTGAGTGCCTGCCTGGTCGCCATTCTGACCGTTTTTAGTCAAGCCAAACACGTCGTTGTTCACAGCACCGTCAATCATAAAGCTGTTGTACTTGTTGCTCACACCGGCAAACGACATGGCGCCATTGGCTGCCACATTCACCATAGGATTCAAGCGAGTGACATCGGCCACGCTGTGATTGGCTGTTGGCATCATCGAAATGTCCTTGGCGGTAAATGCCATAGCGGCACCCGTCTTGGTGGCATCGATGCCAGCCTTACCAGTCACCACCACTTCCTGAAGCTGACGAGAGCCCACTTGAAGAATGGCGTTCACCGTAGAGGTCTCACCAAGGGTGAGGGTGATGTTGTCCACTTTGTGAGTGTCGTAGCCCACATAGGAGATTTCCACTGTGTAAGGGCCACCCACACGCATACCCTGAATGGTGTAGCGGCCGCTTTCGTTGGTCACACCGGTGTAGCGAGTTCCAGACGGAACGTGCACGGCGCGCACTGTGGCACCAATCACTCCAGCGTTGTCGTCGGAGAGGACAACCTTACCTGTGATGGCAGAAGTTGTGACCTGTGCATTAGCTGTGATAGCAAGCATTGCCATCAGAGCCATACATAAAAACTTAATTGTTTTAAACATAAAACTAAGAATAAAGTTATTAAAAATAAAAAAGAATTAGTCTAATCTAAACACCGTAATATATATAAACAAATTACGCCACCTCATCATTTAAAGTAGAGGCAGCGCATCACGTATTTCTTTAGCACAAAAGCGTACTGAACCAACAAGCGTGTAGAATAAATCAACTCCCAGGGCATTACTATGGCCTTGGATAGCGAAATATCGAGTATGTATGGAATTATGCATTTCCTGCAAGAAAATATCTGTCGTTGAAATACACGACAAAATTACTGCTTTTATTCTATTTTAACAAACTTCACATTAATTTTAACACATGAACGTTAAAAACCTTAAAGAGCTTCAGACCCTGACAGCAGGAAAAAAGCATAAGTATGGAATTTTTTAAGTAACTTTGCCGCTGCTATGATCATTTACAACACCACATTCCATGTAAGCGACGAGGTGGAGCGCACTTTTCTCGACTACATTCGTCTGCAATACGTGCCGATGGCCATTGCCGACGGCACGATGAACAACCCTGTGCTCACCAGAGTGATGGGAAGCGCACACGATGGAGGCACGAGCTATGCGCTGCAGCTGCAGGCAGAATCGGTAAAGGAGCTCCAGAAATGGTGCCTTGGCACGGGAAAAACGCTATCAGCGCGCATCGCCACCCACTTTGGCAGTAGCGTGGTGGGGTTCACAACCATGATGGACGTGCTCGACTTGAAATAATCGCACACGGTAATCATCAAAAAAGCACGTTTAAAATCACATATCACTTTACAGATGAAGGATCTCGAACACGATAAAATCATTATCGGAATCGACCCCGGCACGAATGTGATGGGGTATGGCATTCTTGGCGTTAAAGGCAAGAAGCCTTCTCTCATAGCCATGGGGGTGCTGAAGCTCAACGCCATGGAAGACCACTACATGCGCCTTCACCACATTTTCGACCGCGTGACTGGTCTTATCGCGCAATACCTGCCCGATGAAATGGCTATTGAAGCCCCGTTCTTCGGGAAGAATGTGCAGTCGATGCTCAAATTAGGGCGTGCGCAGGGGGTGGCGATGGCAGCCGCGCTCAACCGCCAGATTCCTATCACGGAATACGAGCCAAGGAAAATAAAAATGGCCATCACTGGCAATGGAGCGGCAAGCAAGGAGCAGGTGAGCGCCATGCTCCAGCGCACACTGAACATAGCCCAAAGCGACATGCCTAAATTCCTTGATGCCACCGATGCGCTCGCAGCAGCCCTCTGCCACTTCTACGAGAGCCAGAAGCCAGTGTTTGCCCGCGGTCCAAAATCATGGAAATCGTTCATCGCACAGAATCCAGGCCGGGTAAAAAAATAAACACTATTCGGCAATGCGCCAAGGCACCTCGCGAAGGCTCGAAATGATATCGGGGCGGACAGTGACGTCTTCCTTGTCGGTCCAGCCGCGCGCCTTCAGCCACAGCGTGTGGCAGCCTATGCTCTCGGCAGGGAGAATGTCTTTCGTGAGGCTGTCGCCCACCACCAGCACATTGTCTGCCGGCATCTCAAGGGCATCCACGCCAAGGCGAAACAGCGTGGGGTTGGGTTTTCTGACACCCACCACTGCACTTTCAATCACGCCTTTGAAATAACGGCGCACGTCGAAATCGCGAAGCACACTGTCCACATTGCCATAGAAGTTGCTCACCAGCATCATAGGGTATTTCTCGCTCAGCGCCTCCAGCACCGGGCGAGCCTCCTCTATGCACTCCCGTGCCTGACTGTAGCAGTAATGTGCCACTTCACCAGCCTTCTCCGCCGCCACTGAAGCGTTGATGAGCGACTGATCCACGAGATAGTCCATCTCGATGCTCATCTTTTTCACAAGAAGGTCGAGAAAATTGTCGTTTGGCAGGATATGGCGCACCTTGGCAAGTTCGCGCTCAGCCATCACATAGGCCTCACGAAACTGCTCGAGGGTCACGTCCACGCCAGCCGTCCGGTAGCCGTCCCATATCACCCAGCTCCAGTGCACACCGCGGCTGTCGATAGTGCCGCCATAGTCAAAAATCACACCTTTAATATTCATCATAGTCAATACTTTTTCAGACCTCACCTGCCTCACACAGATCTCACGGATCTCACGGAATTTTTTTTGCTGCCCGTGAGAGGGTTCATCTTTTTGGCCTCACACAGATCTCACGGATCTCACAGAGGTTTTTTTGTGCGTAATTTTTTAGATCATTATCTTTTTTAATAGCCGTTTACTATTCTGTGGAGTCCATTTTTAAAGTCCTTCTCGTTGAAATTAATCAGATACCCAATTCTTAATTTCGATAGTTTCAGATACGATAACACTTGTTTGTAATGCACGGGCTCCAAATTTTCTACAGATTTCAGTTCTATCACAATTTTATCGTTCACAAGAATATCAATTCGATAGTTTTTCCCTAAATCCACACCCTTATAGACGACAGGAATACTAACTTGGTTCATTGCTTTCAAACCCGCACATTTAAATTCATAGAGCATCGCTTTCTCATACACATCTTCCAGCAATCCCGGTCCAAGATGGTTATACACCTCCATAGCACAGTGAATAATCTTATATGTCAGCTCATCATCAGTCATAAATCCATCAAATCAAAAAATTTAAAAAAACTCCGTGTGATCCGTGTGATATGTGTGAGAACAAATCCATCAAAATTAACACCATCCGCGAGATCCGCGTGAGTAAAAAGGTTACAGGGTGGAGAGCAAAGCCTTGCAGCGGTGCTCGTGCGAGATAATCATATAAGCCATCATGATATTGAGCACCACCAGCTCAAAAGCAAAATACAGCCATGGCATCTGAATAATCACCGAAATGAACATGGCGATAATGCGAGTGTTGAACGAGAGCATATTCGTGTACTTCATCAGCGGCAACGACTTGGCACGAAAAGCGTCACGGAACTCCTGTGGAATCTCTCCATCGCCATAACGCTGCTTCAGAGCTCTGCGCAATCGCTGCATATTTGGCGTGAGCACCTCCTGGTTGGCTGTATAGTTGCGATACACCGTCATCGTGAGCTTCTTCATGAAATTGCCACTCCACGTAAGGCCAGCGTTCTCCTTGTCGAGCGCCTCGGTGCTGTCGAGCTCGCTACCGTCTTTCCCTTTAAGGAAAAAGAGGTGAAACTGCCGGTAGTAGTCGGCCATAGCGGCCTGCTTAGCGTGGCAAGCGCCCGCACACACAGCCAGCACCCAGATAAGCCACTGGTGCTGTGCGAAATACTGACCACCCAGCAACTTGTCGCCAAAGTTGATTTCGCGAAACACGAGGGCAAAGTAGATGGCAAAGAACCACAGGTCGCCACTAAGCCCGTCGAGGATTCGCCCAATGCGGGAATACTGCTTGGTAAGGCGCGCCAACTGGCCGTCGGCACTGTCGTAAGTGTTTGCCCAGACGATGAAGAATATGCCCAAATAATTAAGCCACATATTGGCTGGCTCCCCGAAGTACAAGAGAATGCCTCCGGCCACGCCCAAAAATATCGACGCGATGGTCACCACATTCGGCGTTACGCCCAATTTGGCAAACAGCCAAGCCCAGGCAAACCCTAACGGACGATAGAAGAACAGGTCGATATGCTCCTCTGTGTCCATCGACTTGAGCGACTGCCTGTATGATTTTTTAATTTCCTTAAAATCCATATTTTCTGATTTTCATTTCTTTTCCTGTGCCGACTTCACAATGGCGAGCACACGTTTTGCAATGTATGGAGCAGCCTCGGTGCGGCATGGGGCGAAGCTGGGCCAGTCGTTAAAGTCGATAATGCGCACTTGCCCGTCGGGGGCCACGATGCAGTCACCGCCATACACTTCCACACTCAGCTCACCCGCCGCCTGCTGGCAGATGGCCTTAAAGTGCTTCTCGTCGAACTTGATGCCTTGGCTCTTTCCGTTCACTTCCTCCCAGCCATATTTGCTGTGGCCTGCGTCGTAGGGATAGAACCAGTAGAAGAACGGAGTGCCGTTCACACCATAGAACTTCACGAGGTCGCCCTCCAGATGCACATTGATTACGGCGCGCTTGATGCCACGTAAAAAATACTCTTGAAGCACTTCCTGCGCCTCATCGGGGTGGCGCACATACGACACATCCTCCTTATGCATGGCATGGAAATCGCCTCGCTTAATCCAGCAGCTCTTGAAGCCGCTCTTTTTAAGCATGGGTTTGATGGCCTCGTCGGTGTTCACAATGAGGCTCTCCGGATAAGGGATGCCATTGCCCAAAAGAATGCGGGTCATCCGCTCGCGCGTGCAGTTTTCGATACCGTAGCCCGAGTTTATCACTATCTTGCCTGCGTCTTCAGCCTTTTGCAGGTTGGCTATCGAAGCCTGCTCACGACACATGTTAAGAATCACATTCTCCTCCACGCCATGAGTGTTGAACTGCTCCTCGCTGTAAATGTTCACAAGGCATCCGCGCTTGCGAAGCTGCTCGGCTGCGGCATTGAGAATGGCAGCGTCGTTGCCAATATGATTGGGCGAATATGCGCCTGCACGCATAATTGCCGCTATTTTAATTTCAGCCATAATCGCTATTTTAATTTATTCATTAATGAATTTCTGTGCCACTGCTATGTCGCTCGCATGGTCCACGTCAATGATTTTATCGATGCTGTAAGCCTGGAGATTGAATCCCTCAGCCACAAGCGCGCGCTGGAAATTGCGCATTCTCGACACCCCCTGCGCTATGCACTTGTCGAGCACGGGGAAAGCCTTGTCGGTGATAGCGTAGATGCCGCCCGACACATACTTGGCGCCGCTGAACGCCTCGTCGCGAAACGCCTTGATGCGCATGCTCGCCTCATCCACCTCCACATAAAGGGGCTTCTCGTCCTCAATAAATGGGGTCACGGCCCACATGCCGTCGTGCTCCGTGTCGGCCTCAAAGGCATCAATATACCTCGCAAAGTCACGCTCCTTGAAAATGGTGTCTACCGTGGTGAGGCAGAATTTTCCTTTCTTCATCACCTTGCTCAATTCCCAGAAGCTGTGCATGGAGCTTGGCGTGGTCTTCACCACCACATTCAGCGGCACAGGCAGCCGAAGGGTGCTTAAAAACTCGCGCACCTCCGTCATGTGCTCATTCACTATAATGCTGATGCTCTCGGCATTGCACCGGCAAAATATTCTAATCAGCCTCTCCACCATAGGCTCACCGTTTAGCTCAACGAGTGGCTTTGGCTTTGCCACCCCTTCCTGCGCCAGCCGAGAGCCTTCACCAGCGGCTATAATTCCGTAATTCATAACACTTTTAAATCTATAACCGTCAAAGAACCGTAAAACCGAAGAACTGTGTCGTCTTAACTTCTCTGACTCCTAAAAATCTAATTTCCAACCTCTAATCTCTGATTTCTAACCTCTTAAAAATCAATCTTTAGTGAGATCAAGCACCACATTGTCCTTACTGTGGTCGAAATACTGCTTGCGCAGGGGATTGCGGGTGGCCTCGTCGTAGCGGGCGCGGTTGCGCGCTATGTCGATGGCGGCATACACTGCCTGACGCATTGAATTTTCATTCGCTACGCCCTTGCCGGCTATGTCATAGCCAGTGCCATGGTCGGGGCTTGTGCGCACAATGGGCAGTCCGGCTGTGAAATTCACACCATCGTTCATCGCCAACGTCTTGAATGGGGCAAGTCCCTGGTCGTGATACATCGCCAGCACACCGTCGAAGTGGCGATATTGCTCATTGCCGAAGAAGCCATCGGCGGCATAAGGCCCGAAGCAGAGAATCTTCTCATCGTAGGCCTCCTGAATGGCAGGTGCAATCACCTCATTCTCCTCCTTGCCGAGCAACCCGTTCTCGCCAGCGTGTGGATTCAGCGCCAGCACTGCAATGCGCGGCCCCTGAATGCCGAAATCGCGCTTGAGCGAGTGGTTGAAAATCCTGACTTTCTCCAAGATGCGGTCTTTTGTGATGGCAGCCGGCACCTCGGATATAGGCATGTGGGTGGTGACGAGTGCCACGCGAATCTTGTCGCTGAACAGCACCATCAACGCCTTCTCACCATCGCCCGCGCTTGCCTCAAGATACTCGGTGTGGCCCGGAAACTGGAATTCTGCACTCTGGATATTCTCCTTGCTGATAGGAGCGGTGACAATAGCGTCGATAGTGCCATTCTTCAAGTCGGCCACGGCTGCCTCAAGCGCCATGAATGCGGCACGCCCCGCCTGATGGTCGGGCACGCCCATATCCACCTTGATGTCGTCGGTGGTCACTTCCACAAGGTTAGGAAGAGTCTCTTTCAGTTGTGTGGCTGATTTAGTGATATTCACTTGATATGCAGGCATGTCAATGGCCTTGCGGTGATACGCCATAATCTTGCTCGACCCATAGATTACGGGCGTGCACAGCTCAATCATAGCAGGATTCGCGAAGGTCTTCAAAATCACTTCATAGCCTATTCCATTGGTGTCCCCTTGGGTAATGCCAATGCGTATTTTCTTCTCGTTTGCCATTAAATAATCGTTATTTCGTTGGTTTTGAGAGCAATGTAAAACACTCTCCCACCACTATGTTAATAATCTACAAAATTACGCAAAAATCCCCACAACTGCAACCACAAGCCAAGCCAACCGTTTCTTGCACATATCAGCCATACTTCCAAACAAACAATGGACTCCGATTTTGTGCTTGTCAATCGAAGTCCATTGCTTGATATATTGTTCATGTCGCTAACCGCTGTCGATAACGGGGGCACAGTTATTCGGGGTTGATGTCTCCTTCCATGGGCAGAGGCTTGAAGCCTTCGCCATAGATGTCGTAGGCATCAGTCACCACCACAAACGCCTTGGGATCGGCAATACGAATTTGCTGCTTCACCGACATCACCTCACGGCTGCCCACCACCAGGAACAGCATCTCCTTGTCGTTGCCAGTGTATAGGCCATGGCTCTTGATGACGGTGGCTGTGCGGTCGAGGTCTTTAAGAATATAGTCGTGCAGCGAGTGCAACTCCTTGTCGCTGATCACGAATATGATTTTATCGTTGGCGCTACCATTAATCACATACGCCACAGTGCGCGACGACACATACACCGATATCAGCGAGTAGAACGACAGCAACCATGATGGTGAAGCGGCGTCCTGAGCATCCACGCCCACCCCGAAGCCTATCACCAGAAGACCCAGTGCCACCACGGTGCCGTCACTGATAAGAATGGCGGTGGAGAATGGTATGTGGAGGTATTTCTGCATAATCATACTGATCACGTCGGTTCCGCCAGAAGTGGCGCCCCCACGCACAATCAGTCCACAGCCAAGGCCTATAAACACAGCCCCCACTATACTGGTGAGCATCAAATGATCCGACATATTCACCACTCCGCCCAGCAGTTGCGCAGGATCAAGCGCACGCAGTGCCTCTGCCGAGGGGTATGACAAGCGCTCAATGGTGTTCATCAGAAATGGCGTGAGCAGCACCGACACGATGGTGCGACCGCCAAACTTACTGCCGAGTAGCAACATGGAAGTGATGAGCAGCGGAATATCGAGCATATAGCCAAAATATCCCACCTGAATGCTTGGAAAAACATTGTGCAGCACAATGCTGAGTCCATACACGCCGCCCGGCACTATGTTGTAGGGGTTGATGAAGATAGTGAATCCTACCGACATGCTCACGCAGCCAAGCAGGATGCATGACCAGGTGCGCGCCTGAAGTTTCCAGTCAATCACAGGGTCGTTGCCCACAAGGAATACTCGAATTTTTTGTTTTAAGCTCATAGCTGATAATTGTGTTAATGCCTTTCCAGTAATATTGCAAAGTTAAGCAAATTTTGGAAGAACACAAAGAAGGCAGCCTCTGCGCACCGCACAAAAAACTGCCTTCTTCCGTTATTTCAAATCCCTGAAAAGGGACGGATGGCTACTGGGCCAAAATCATATTGATGAGATGTGTGACATCAGTCACGTCCACATTACCGTCGGCATTCACGTCGCACCTCTCGGCAGGAGCGGTAGCGATGCTCAGAATGTGATTAATTAGAGCCGTCACATCTGTCACATCCAATTTCCCGTCAGCGTTGATATCGCCCGTCAGCACTTCCGCGTCTTTCAGCGTCACGTTCCTGGACGTGGAGTAGTCCGACTCTGTGCCATCAGTATAGACTGCCTTCACCCTATACGTGAACGTGCCGTATTTGGCCAAATCTCTCACCGTATACCAGGTGTCGGTAATGCCGGTAATCTCACGCTTCAAGCTGTCGCCAACCTCAGCCACAGCTCTAAGGGGCGCATTCTCCGACAGCGAGGTGGCATTGCCAGCGTACACTTTCACATGGGTGAGCAGCACGCGTTTTTTCGATGCCAAGTTCTCTATCTTCACTTTGCAAGCGCCATCAGCCACGCCTTGCAGCAGCACTGGATAGGAAGCTGCGTCATACGAAAGCGTCACCGTCTTGCTGTCAAGTTCCGCGCCCTGAGCATTAAGCGCGCTGATTTTCATCTGCACGTTGGAGTCTTTACTATACGGAGCGGCATCGGCTATCACGGTGAGTACTCCTTTTGAAGTCTGCAAGTCGATTGACGGACTGGTGATTGCGCCCATGGAGCTACCAGTGCCCAAGCGCAGCGCAGTCTTCTCCTTGTAGGTGGAGCCAGACTGCTCCCAAGTGGTGTTGCCCGCACTCAAATCCTCATCGAGCAGGAGCGTCACATTGCCAGGGGTTGGGGGCCGCACACCACCCTTTCCTTCCACATACAGCGTGTAGGACTGCACTCCCTCAACAGCCTTCCATGACGCTTTGAAGGAGCTGGGCGTGATGTCCTTTGCCGGGTTGGTCTCCATGATATCAATACATGTGCCGTGAAGATTGACCACCGTCTTCAGGTTGCCAGATGTAAGGGTGAGTGTGCCCTGCGACTCTCCATGCCGCCTGATGCCGAACCACACTGCCAGTTTCGAGCCCTGTTCCGCGTCGGCTGCGGAGATATACGTGCTGGTAATGCCAGAGTATTTCTCCGTAGTGAAGAAGAACCCTTCACCCGACACCGTCGCTGTAATGCCTTCTGTAAGGTTTTGCGCCTTCACGTCAAGATGTATGCCTACAAAGCCATCAGAGTTGCCCGAAAATTCCAAAGAGGAGCCATTTTCAGGCTGCAAAATTCTGGGCTGGTCAACCGACCCGTCCTCATACCAAGCCACATCTTGCTTGTCGCCCCAGATGTATTCCACCAGCTCGGGGTGGTCGATAAAGGGATTGCGGTTGCGCTGAAGGTCGTAGGCCGCGTTGTTGCGCTTGATTTCCTTCTCGCTCACGGGATCCTGACGGTGCCATTTGAGCATCAGGTTCAGATACCAAGACTTATACACCGGGTAGCTGGTGCCGTCGAGGATATTGCCCGCCGTGCCGTTGCCAGCCCAACTGCCTATCTTGGTGTTGTAGCGAGTGGCCATATAGAAATAGGTGCGCGCAAAGTCGCCCTTGTATTCGTCGTCGGGCTCCCACACCTTGCCGGTGTAGCCAGGAGCGGTGCAGTTGCCTAAGCGTCCCTTTCCATAGTAGCCGTCGTTTGAAAGCCGTGTGCCGCCCTCGCACTCTCCATAGGGGTAGCTGCTGCGCTGATTGTTCACATAGCCATCGGTGGGAAGCACATGGAAGAGGTCGCTCTTCATGGGCGACTGCTCCTTGAACCAGCTCTGCGGAAACGAGTGCTCACGGTTCACCGACTGGCCTATCCTGCTGTAGCTCTTATTGATACGGCTGTCGCCCACCTTATATTTCACATTGCTGTACATGTCGATGAAATAGCCGTCTTCGGCATCGGTGTAGGGATACGCGTCCTCAAAAAGATTACTGTAAGAAATCACCTTTGTGTTGGCGGATATAATGGTGCAAAGCTGTGAGAGCAATGCTTTCTGCTTCTTGCCTTCCGCGCTCTTATAGTAACCGGCAGGCTGTTCGGCGGCCAGCACGGCAAAGCCCACCAGCAGCCACAGGCTGAAAAAAGTAAATAACTTCTTCATATACATCTTCACTTTTTAAAATAGTTTTTTTTCAAAAAAAATCCTTATTCACAAAAAACTTTTCAAACAGTTTAGAATTCTATAGATATGCTCATTAGGACAATGCAATTCTTGAAAATCCTCCTGTTCGTCTTCCAAAAGGTAATCAACAATGGTTTTAACGTCTGCCTTTTGTTCTTCTGTTAATAGTTACTCCACAATAAAGTCTGCAGTATCAAATCCTGCCTCTTCAATCCAAGGATTATCTTTGAGAAGATTACTCCTTGTTTCTTTTGCATTTTTTCCAAAAGCTCTACCGAGTATCTGACAACACTCCACACCATTACCATTTGGGCCTTGCGTGAAACCTCCTGTAGTGTAAAAAATGTATTCTGACATAAAAAACTTTCGGTATGCTATATCGGTATGCTATATAAATTCCTCACTTGCTCTTGCTGCACACATTAGTTCGTATTGCTTGCTAATGCTCTCATAACTATGGAAAGCGACACGCTCTTTAACATCCTTGAAAGCAGTCCTACTCATCACCTTGAAAAACTGTTCCTTTCGATTCTGAGGCGCAACTATGAGAAAGCGACTATGGAAGTCTTGCAAATCACAAAACTTAGTAACTGAGTTTTGAATGTCTGTAGAGTGCTCCACTTCGAAGAAGCTGTTTGGCATTTTGCGCTCATTGAACCAGATGACATCTATCGTCTTCGCTCTGTCTGTCAGGTTTTCGTATGAAAATCCAGGGATATGGATTGTGGTGCAAATATTTTTTAAAGGCTTTTCAAGAAACTTGCGATTTTGGTCTTGAGCAGGAACATAAGTGGTATAATGCCTCATGTTTCCTATTTCAACTATAAGTCCTTGATAGTAACTATGTGTAAATTGCTCAACACTCTTTTCTTCCTTTGGTTGCATACCAAACCTGCGCATCACTTCTTCGCGGCATTCTTCTAAAGCCCAAAGACCTGGTTGAATTTTAAATATTTCGTCAGATTGTTGCACAATTCTTCGTATAGACTCATTGGGGGTCTTAGTTGCCCATGATTTAGCATCGACAAGATGATACAAGTCTCCTAAAGTAGCATACCCTCCAGTTTTACGAAGAGTGTCTATTACTTGTTGTGTCTGTGTATATTTCTTTTGTGCCATGTTCGTCTCTATTTTATTAATAGATTTCTACCGCCCATATCTTCAAGAACACTCATTTATTGTATGGCAACCTGATTAAACTTGATGAGTCGTTCAGATTCAGATTGTGGCGTAATCATGAATGTTGCCAATCTTGTCGGGATTATATTCAAGACATTGTTTTGATGTCATGCCTATTGCGCCTATTCTTTGAATCCATATACCTCAACAGAAAAAACAAAGTTGTTGCTACCTGCAGCATTTTTAATTATATCGAATTCGGTACAATTAAATATGGATTGTAAAGCATTTCCCATTCACCAAGATATTTTATATGTAGTTAACCACTTGTGAAAAAATGCTACGCCACTTGCAGGCAATAGCTACTACAAAATAAGTTTACTTCCTCTTAGATCTCGCTTCAGGTTTAGCCTTCACGTCGGCAGGCTGCTCTTGGGCTTTCACTTTGCCGGCGAGCATTCCGCACGCTGCCTGAATGTCCTCGCCACGGCTGCGTCGAATGGTGCAGGTGATGCCGTGGCCGTTGAGATAGTCGCGGAACTGTGCCATACGCTCATCGCTACTGGTGCGCAACTTGGGGATTTCGGGAATAAGGTGATAGCGGATTAGGTTCACGCGCACATGCTCGTTGGGGATAATCTCGCGCAGAGCCTCGGCGTGCTTGATGTCGTCGTTGAACCACTGCCACATGATATATTCCACAGAAAGGCGGCGCTGATGGGCGAAGTCGTATTCACCAAGCATATCCATCACGCTACGGATAGGATACACCTTCTCCAACGGCATCATCGACTGGCGCTCTTCAGCCACGGCATTGTGCACGCTCACGGCTATATGCACCTGCGTGTTCTCCACCAGCTCACGGAGTGCGGGCTTCACACCCACCGTGGACACGGTCACGCGCTTCGGACTCCAGCCAAATCCCCAGTCAGACGTGAGGATTTCAATCACCTTCATCACGGGCTCTATATTGTCGAGTGGTTCGCCCATGCCCATAAACACAAGGTTGGTGAGCGTGCGGCTCTCCGGAATGCTGAGCACCTGGTTGATGATTTGGTTGGCGGTGAGATTGCCGTGGAAGCCTTGGCGGCCCGTCATGCAGAAGTAGCAGTTCATGCGGCATCCCTTCTGCGAGGAGATGCAGATGGTGGCGCGGTCGTCGTCTGGAATATACACGCTCTCCACCTTCTTGCCATCGCCGGCGTCGAAAAGATACTTCACGGTGCCGTCTTCACTTCTCACTGCGCTATCGGGGGCATACATACCCACACAGTATTCCGCCGCCAGACGCTGGCGGTTGGCTTTTGAGATGTTAAGCATCTCGTCGAAAGATCCCACGCGCTTGTCGTATATCCAACTGGCCAACTGGGTGGCTGTGAACTTTGGCATTCCCAACGACGACGTAACGCGACGCAGTTCATCGAGTGTCATACCAGCCAGTGGCTTCAGTTTCTTCGTATTCTTATTCTCCATATCAAAAAAATCTTGTTACAAAAATGTGTAGCCTACAAAGTTAGCTATTTTCTGCCATAATACCACCAACCGCCCCACAAAAATCCACGAAACCGCTCGGCATTATGCGCAAAAAAAGCGCATACACCAGCTCCGCCTCGCCTGCTTGGCGATATAGTGCGGAATGCTGCCGTATGCGTTTTTTCTAATACAGTGGCTGCGGGTGTGCGGAATCAGCGCTTGAGCATCTTTGCCGATGCCTTACTGCCGTCGGCGCTTACCACAGTGACCACATACACGCCTTGAGGAAGAGCGGCAGTGCTGAAAGTGGCCTTATTAGCATCAATCGCAGCGTTCACTTCCACCATGGCACCTGTCATGGCGGCCACCGCGAGTGACTGTATCGGCTTTTGCGAGCCGACGGTGGCCACGCCACCACTGACGAACACTTCAAGGGCGCTTCCGTGAGCCTTCATATCATGCACAGATGTGGGCACTGGCACTATTGGCTCCGGATCGGGGAATGAGGTGATGGCACGTGTGCGGCACACATGGAAATATTGCTTTGGCTGACCGTTGGAATACCCGCCTTCAAACGACAGGAAATTCACCAAGTCGGCGCTCATCATTGTGGAAGTCCAGTATTTGTCGGCAGCAAGAGCCGCACCACCGGCCTTAGCGAGGTTGGCGTTGAAAGTGGCGCGTGCCTCTGGATAGGGGTTGGTGTCGGGCTGGCCGTCTTTATAGGCCATGGTCACGCTGTTGCCAGTCCAGTTGTTCACCTGTCCTTTACTCGTGTCGGCGTCTTTCTCCACCCAGGTGAGGCCACAGGAGGCAGCAAAGAGCTGACGCATTTCATCCACAGCTGGCAGATACCACTTCAAGTTGTCGTCCGACTTCGATGCGCACCAGTTGGCGGCTTGAAAGCCACTCTCCCAGCCGGGCACGTTGGCAATGGCTGCACAGTTGGCGGCACCGTTCATCACATCGTTGGCGGCAGGAATAGCCATCGTGGCACCCGACCAGCTCAACTGCTCTGCCTCATCGAGGCTAACCGCCTTGCCGGTGCGTCCATCGGCATTCACATAGAAAATCATGCCCACGCACGTTTTCCCAGCCACCACGGCCCCTTGCTCCCAAGTGCCGTCGGAAAACAGGTAATAGCCCACCTTGGGCGCTTTTAGCGACACCGTGAGGGTCAAGTCGGCCGACATTTCGCCACATGTGGCTTTCAGCACCGTGATGCCCGGTGCCATGCCACGCACTTTCCCGTTAGCGTCGATGGTAGCCACACGCGGCTCCGACGAACTCCACTCCACCTTAGCGCCAGAGGCTGCATCGGCGGGGAGAATCTCCGCCTTATAGGTGCGCGACCCGCCCACTGCGAGCTTTGCACTGGTGGGGGTGATGGTGATCGACTCTATCGCTGACGCATTTTGCGCCATCACGGTAAACGCAGCCGACACGGATAGTGCCACTGCCATCATTACGGAAATCTTCATTTAGTTCTGAGATTTTTTTGTTTTGGATTTGAGATTATGGATAAATTATAGGAATTTGATAGTGTGTGAAGCGCGCGTCACTTACGCTGGCAGTCTCTCCACAAGCACAAAAAAACAAGCCGTTTCAAACGTGTGTGTAAAAGATGTTGCGCATAGTTTGAAACGGCTTCGTTTGCCATTCGGCTCGCCTTACAAGGGCGAGAGAGAGAGCTCTTGGTTACTTGAGCATTTGCTGAAGGAGCACAGGTTCATTCGTGGTAATGAAATCAATACCATTGTCGATGCACCACTGAAGGTCTTCCCTCTTGTTCACCGTCCAGGCGTTGGTCTTCAAGCCCAGTTCATGGCACTCCTTAATCCATTCAGGGTGTGCCTTAAACACCTTGTAGTGATAGTCCATGCCTGCAGCGCCAATCTCCTTGAGCTTCTTTGGCGGCATTTCGCCATTGAGGTAGTAAACCTCGGTGCCTTTAGGCGCATACTTGATAAGCTCGCACATGGCATTTGGGGAGAAAGTGATATAGGTGACACGGTTCTCCAAGCCATAATGCTTAACCATGGCAAGTGCCTTGGTCACACAGAGCGACTCCTGAATGAGGTCGGTGTGGGGCTTCACCTCGAGCACCACCTGGATATTAGGGTGCTTGGTAAATTCTTGCAGGTACTGGTCGAGGGTGCTGATATACTCGCCATTGGGAACCTTCTGGCCCGCAACATCTTTTGCGAGAGAGTTTTGAATCACCACACCGTTGATGTCTGGGTTGTGGTTCACAAAAATCTGGCCGTCCTTGGTCATCCAGATGTCGAACTCCGAACCCCAGCAATGAATAGAGTCGGCCTTGCAGAGGCTGCGAATAGAATTTTGGGCCGACTCCTTAGCAGTCTCCATCTTAGTGCTTTTTCCTGTTTTCCAATAGCCGCGGTGAGCCACCACAAGCGGCTTCTGTGCCACAGCCGCAATGCTGAGCATGGCAGCGGCAGCGCAAATGATTGTTTTCAATGCTTTCATAATATGTAAAATCTTTTAAAAGTAACTGGCAAAGCCAAATCAATGACTTTGCCAGTCGTTTATTGGTTACAATTAATACTCTTCAATTAAATTGCACATAGCAAAATTAGCGTCCTTCCACCTTGAAGTTGTCGATGAAGATACGGTTCTTGCTCTGACCCACACCTTTGAGCTGGTCATGGAACAGACCGCCGAGAATCACCACTTGAGTGTCGCGGGTAGCACCGTCCACATAGATGGTGTAGTGCGAGAGTGGATTCTCCCATACTTTCAGACCTTCTGGGTCGGTCTTGGGGAAGAAGTGGTTGTCGGCATCGAGCACGATGGAGGCCACACCGTTGAGCACGATTGGCACAAGGTCTTCAGTGCAGTAAGTCACGCCATTGACGATTTCACCGCCATTGCCACCTTCAATCTTAGAGATTGTGCCCGGGCCAAGAACAGCCACATACACTTGGCCGTCGTCAACTGTGCCACCTGATGAGCTATAGCCCACGGCCTGGAAGCTTACAGCGATGTCCATACCGTCGCCAATGTCAGGAATCTTCGGCGACACAATGTCACCGCCATAGTTGGTCTTGCCAAGTTTGATGAAGCCAGGACGGCCATAGCACCATGTGCTGCGAGAAGTCCATCCGTGCGATAGCTCCTCGTCAGTCCATTTATCGAAGCGAGAGCTGCTCTCACCATCAGTAATCCAGCCCTTGATGCTGGTGTCGGGGTGGTTCATCCAGCTAAAGTTCTCGAAGAAGAGCGCGCCAAGCTGAGTGACAGGCACATCGATAGCAAGATCTGTGAAGTTACCCGTGCCTTGAATGTGCAGCACTGCTGATCTGTCTTTGTTAATGGCACCGCACTTAAGCACCACTGTGTTAGGCACAGTGTCGTTAGGCACCACATTAAGCCAGCTCACATCTTCACCCTCAACAAGCGGACGCACCTCATAAGTGTAAGGGATATTGGTGATCACAGAGAACTGTACATCGCCGCCTTCACGGGCAATGGTAATGCTGTTGGCCGATGGCTTAATGTAAGGCTCGCTACCGGTTTGGCGTACAGTGAGCGGCACAGGCTGCTCCACTCCATCCACATAGATTTTATACACCACATCGCGAGCGTCGGGCACCTTGTTCTCAATGGTGGACAGGCGGAGATAGCCATCTCCATCGCCCTCGAGAGGGAACACGCGGCACCAGCCGTTTTCAGTTTGACAAACGAGTTTCCATGGGCGGTTACTGCGCACCACAAGTTTTTTTGCTTTTGAAAAGTCGGCGGTGTCCACCTGCTGGTAGTCGAATTCGTAGGTCATATCCTCAAGGTTTTCAATCTTGAAATATGGGTCGCCATCGAATTTATCGTCGCTACAAGCTGTGAAGCCCATCGCTGCCACCACTGCCAATGCAGCAAGAAGCACAGATTTCATATATTTCTTCATAGCCATTAATGTTCTTTATAGGGGAATAATTCTTTACCAGTCACAGCTGAATAGCTCCACCACACAGGAGTGTTCATTGTGTTTTCGCCACCCATGCGAGTGAGGGCTTCCTGCACATGCTCGTAGTTGTTGGCCACGGTGGTGTTAGGATATGCGAAGCGCTGTGGATACTTATAGTCGTTGAAGTCGGTGCCGTTACCGATAGTAAGCTCAGGATAACCAGTGCGGCGCACTTCGTGGTAGGCCTCCATACCAGTCCAGAAGAGGGCGAGGTATTTCTGCTCACCGATGAGCTCGAGCTTGTTCTCAGCCATATCCCAGTTGGCGAGGGAGGAAGCAAGGAATGTGTTCACGTCATCTTCCGAGATACTGCGTGGGCTTTCGCTATACTGTCCCCATTCGCCCCACTTCAGAAGCGAGGAGCGCACAGCTGCCTCGTAAAGCTCTTGTGGAGTCTTGTCCATGGTGATTAAGCCACGCTGCTCCATCTCGGCGAGAATGAAGAGCACTTCAGCATAGTCCATATAGTAAACGGGAGCGTCGTCGCGCACAAACACCTCATAGTTGAGCTGTGCGGCGCCGTTGTTTGAGAGCGAGCGCTCATCAGGTGTACCGCCTGAGATACCGCCTTTCCAGCCATCATTGCCTTCCTTATACCAAATTGGCAGACGAGGGTCGGTGTATGACTGAATGCCGTCTTCATCGGTATATACCATCATCTTGATCACCTGCTCCGCAGCCTTATACGAGCTGCTGGTGAAGTCGGTCTTCAGCTTATTGTGGAAATAGCTCAAGTATGGGTCCACACCGGTAAGCTTAACGGTGGCATTCTCGTTGTTGCCAGAAATCACTGGATATTCACTCTGATTGTCGATAATGGCTTGAATACGCTCGCCAGAACGCATTTCTGGGCGGCCGCTCACGCGGCAAAGCAAACGGAGCATCAGCGAGTTGTTGAATCTGCGCCAAAGTCGTAAGTCGCCGTTATACATCTGGTCAACGGCGCCAAGAGCGGCATCCACTTTCTTATTTTCGGCGTAGATTTTGTTAGCTTCCTCAAGTTCGGCAAGCATATCTTCATACACTTCTTGCTGCGACTCAAACACAGGTTTGG
Source organism: Porphyromonadaceae bacterium UBA7572 (assembly GCA_002476625.1). Taxonomy (GTDB): domain Bacteria; phylum Bacteroidota; class Bacteroidia; order Bacteroidales; family Muribaculaceae; genus Sodaliphilus. The sequence continues at coordinate 51,246 of DLLC01000063.1, forward strand.
TGATGCCTTCTGTACGGCCCTTGAATGCCTCCTTGTAAGGAATGTCGCCAAACATATCGGTAAGATTCTCCATGCAAAGCACCTTCAGGGTGAGGCCCACAGCCTCTGCAGCTGGATTCTTGTACTTGCGTGCCAGGTCGATCATGTGCACAATGTTGGTCACACGGTTGGCGTAGCCGTTCCACACGCTTGAGAAGTTGGCCTCGCCAATTTTATAGCGGTTTTCCTCACGCGTACCGCCACCACAGTGTGTGGTGAACTGCACCAGTTCGTCGTTCCAGAACCAGGTGTAGTTCTGCCACTGGCTGTTGGTCATACCATAGAATGCAGGGGTGAACATAGCGTAAGGGTTCTGCAAGTCGCCGAGCTGCATATTGTTGGGGTCGTGGTTGGTCTCCTCAAAGTCGTTGGTGCAGGAGGTGCCTGCCACAGCCAGTCCCAACACGGCTAACCCCATATATAAATATTTCTTTTTCATAATTTTCTTTAATGTGTTTACAGAAAAAATGTTTAGAAGCTGAGTTTCACATTCACACCGTAGCTACGGGTCATTGGGAAGGTCATGGTTTCAATACCGCTTGTGATGTTGGCACCGTTGAGCGAACCGCCTTCTGGGTCAAATGCAGGGTAGTTGGTGATGCAGAACAAGTTGGTAGCATACACACCGAACGATGCCGACTGAAGCACTTTTGTCTTGGCGCAGATGCGCTTTGGCAGAGCGTAGTCGAGGCGCACTTCTTTACATTTCAGGAAGTCGGTCTTGAAAGTGTTCTCCTCCACATTGTCGCGGTTCCACTTGTAAGAGCTGTAATAGGTGGAGATGTTTTCTGTGATTGTGGTGTTCTTCTTGTAAGTGACAGTGCCATCGCTGTTCTTCACTGCATTCACACCTGCCACCACAAGACCATCCTGACGGCCTTCCAGTGAGTTTGTGAGCTTACCCTGGTAGCTGAGTGCGAAGTTGGTCACAGAGAAGCTGTGTCCGCCCATCTGAGCCGAGAATGTGGCGCTGAGGGTGAAGTCTTTCACACGGAGTTTCTGGGTCATACCGCCACGCCATGTTGGAGCCACCTTACCGATTCTGCGGTTTGGCTGAGCATCGAGCAGTGGATAGCCGTTGGTGGCGTTCACGAGAATTTGACCAGAGCAGTCCACGGTGTTGCCGTTTTCATCTACATAAGTAGATCCCTCTGGTGCGCGCTGATAGCCCTTACCGTAAATCACGTTCATTTCCTTGCCCACATAAGAGTAGATATACACGCGGTTACCGATGGTGGTACCGTTGTTGGCGAGCTGAAGTGGGGTGTTTGGATCCCAACCGTCCTGGTAGCTCACGAGCTTGTTCCAGTTACGGCTCCAGTTGATGTCCATGCTCCACTGCACGTCTTTGCTGCGAACAGGCACGATGTGTGTGCCGATTTCAATACCGCGGTTGCGGATTTCACCAGTGTTGATCTTCATTGAGGTGGCGCCGATGATAGCGTCAGTCGCAGCCGACACAATCTGGTCGGTGGTTGAAGAAGTGTAGAGAGCCACATCCAGGCCAAAGCGGTTGTGGAAGAACATGGTCTCAATACCCATTTCCCAGCTTTCCACATTTTCTGGCTTGATGTAGGGGTTAGAGATGCTGCCTGGCACGGTGTAGCCACCAGAGTATGTGCCTGAGCGAGAATAAGTGTCGTTGAGCGTATATGGGCTGGTGTCGTTACCCACGTTTGCCCATGAAATACGGAATTTCAGCATGTCCACCCATTTGGCGTGCTTCTTGAGGTTGAGCGCCTTGTCCACAAGGATACTTGCGCTCACCGATGGATAGAAGAACGACCAGTGGCCAGGGCCAAGGGCGCTCGACCAGTCGTTACGGGCGGTGAGGTCGAGGTAGTAAGTGTCGTCCCAGCTCAGTGATGCCATGCCATAGAAGCTGTTCACCACTTTCTTTGCCTTGTAGTTATAAGGGGTTGGGTTCACGCCCACAGGATTGTTGTTAGGGTTGTAAACGCCAGGTTCACCAAGCTCGTTGAGCGTGATGTAAGAGCGATACCACTTGCGGTTCATGCTGTTGCCACCAAATGCCACAGAGAAGCCCAGGCGCTTATTCGCCCAGTCGTTGTTCATGTAGCGGAGGAGGAAGTCGTGGTTATACTCATAGTCGCGGATAGTCTGTTCGCGATAGTATCCTTTTTCATAGCCAGGCGAGTAGTATGGGCGCTGCAGCTGGCGGAATTCATCATTGATGTCGAGACCGGTACGGAGGTCGAGGGTCAAGCCCTTCACAGGGAGTTTGATATTCAACGACACGTTACCATACACACGGTCCTTCTTGTTGGCGTTGAGTGCCTCATAAAGGATGCGGTAAGGGTTGTACTGGTTCGATGGGTTGATGGTGTAGCCGCCTTCCACGTTTTCGCGGGTGAAGCGGCCTTGGAAGTACTCATCTTTATAGTCTTGGATAGGGTTACAAGAGAAGCCCCATGCGAGAAGATACATTGGGTTAGAAGCGCTGTAGCCAGCCACAGGCATGTTGTCCGACGACTTGTGGGTGTAAGTGGCCTTGGCGTTGAGCTTCATCCACTTGTTGAGCTGAGTGGATCCAGAGAAGTTCACGGTCTGCTTTGCATAGCCAGTGTTGGGGAGAATCCAGTCGTTGTGGGTGTCGGTGATCGACAGACGAGCGCTTGCGCCTTTGCCGTTGCCACCGTCGATGGTGATGGTATTGTTATAGGTCACACCAGTTTCAAAGATACCGGTGAACCAGTCGTCCTGGTAAACCCATGGCAGTTTTTCATACTTGCCAGTTTCCCAGTTACGTGAGCGATAGAGGTAACGCATTTGGTTAGCGTCGTATTTCGCACCGAAAGCGTAGCGGGAGTAGTTACGGGTCACAGCCACTCCGTCGGGGGCATCGTCGGCCGATATGTTCCAGCTGGAGTAGTCACGGTAACCCATGTCGGCGCCAGGGCCGTATTCTTTCTGGAAGTCGGGGAAGTAGCCGGCTTTTTCCCATACGATAGATGAGCTGATCGACACACCAACGCCTTTGCGCTGACGGCCGTTCTTGGTGGTGATGATAATGGCACCGTTAGCTGCGCGGCTACCATAAAGAGCCGTAGCGGCAGGGCCTTTCAGCACACTCACGTTTTCAATGTCCTCAGGGTTGAGGTCAGAAGCGGCGTTACCGAAGTCCACAGGGGCGTCGCTATTGGAGTAGCTACTGCCACTACCTGACGAAACGGTTCCGCTGGTCACAGGCACACCGTCGATTACGAAAAGGGCTTCGTTGGCGCCATAGTTGAGCGACTGGTCGCCACGGAGCACCACACGGAGCGATCCTGTAGGGCCAGAGTTGGCGCTCGTGAGGCTCAAACCTGCCACCTTGCCGTCGAGTGAGTTCAGCCAGTTACCGCTCGAGGTTTTGGTAAGTTCGGCATTATCCACCTTCGACACGGCATAACCGAGCGATTTCTGCTCACGGGTGATACCGAGGGCGGTCACAACCACGCCATCGAGCATCTTGCTTGCCTCTTCCATTGTGAGGGTCACCTTGCCGCCTTTAGGCTTCACCTCGCGGGTCTTCTAACCAACAGAATTTACTACAAGCACAGGGCTCTTGCCCTTCACTTTCAGTGAGAAGTGGCCGTCGATGTCGGTGCTTGTTCCATTTTTAGTACCCTTTTCCATAACGGTGGCGCCAATCATAGGCGTTTTGCCGTCACTTTCATAAATGGTACCCGTCACTCTGTCCTGAGCGGCAGCCGATGTGGCAACCACAAGCATCAAGAGCAACCATGCGAATTTTAACGCGCGTTTAAAATGCATCATAGAAAGTTATTTTAGTTATTAAATAAATATAGTCGTTTTTTTCAGCAGTGTAAGATGCGGTATAAACAACAATAATGCTTATAAGAGCAGTGTATTATTGACAACAAATATTAATTAGCTTTTGCAAATTTAAGGTTTTTAAGGCATTCTTCAAAAAATTTGATAGGCAATATTCGTTTTGTAAATGTTAAAATCGCAATCCGAAACCATACACAAAGCAAAACGAATATTTACATAACAATTTAACGCCAATGCCCACCGTGGCATTAACATTTATTCCCCATAAATTTTGAATACCTTGTGCCATTTCATTAATTTTGCACCGCACTTGGGGCAAAGCCCCATGCGCCCTATTGCTTATCACACTTGCACATTCCTCATTATGGAAATTTTTCCACACACCAAAGATGCCATCCGTGCCCACTACTTCTATTTGATGGAGCGCCTGTTTCCCTCAAAGATCACCGACGCGCGCCAAATCCCCATCATCATCAACAATTACAACCGTCTGTCGATGCTCAAGCGGCTCATAGAATCACTCACGGATCGTGGCTACCACCACATCGTGATACTCGACAACCAAAGCACCTATCCGCCACTGCTTGAGTGGTATGAGAAATGCGAATTTGAGGTGGTGCGGCTGCCCAAGAACTACGGCTTCAAGGCGCTGTGGAAATGCGCGCAAGTGCGTAAGCGGTTTTGCTCTGACTACTACATCTACACCGACCCCGATGTGAGGCTCTCCGACGAATGCCCGGCCGACATAGTGGAGCAGATGTTCCTCATTCTGAAAAACCGCCGTAAAAAGGCGTTCAAAATAGGGCCGTCGATTCGGATCACCGACCTTCCCGACCATTATGTCCACAAAAAGGAGGTGATAGCTTTCGAGAGCAAGTATTTTAAAGAAAAAACAGAGGAAAACGGGCTCACGCTTTACCGTGCGCCTATCGACACCACTTTTGCGCTCTACCGCCCACGCATTGGCCTTAGCCGCAGAGTATCGCTGGAGTCATACCGCATGGCGGAGCCCTACTCCATACAGCACCTCCCATGGTATCTTTGCAGCGAGAGCCCTGATGAAGAAGAGCGCTACTATACAGAAAGCTGCAAGCAGCCCACCATGTGGTCGGCCAAGAAAGGACATTAATCCTCCGGCATGATAATCGGGCGCCAGAATTTAATCATACGCTTCTTGTTCCAGCCATGGCAGCCAAAAGGCAAATGGCTTCCGTTCATTCTGTAGCAATATGCGGGATGCTTGTCGAAACTGAATTTAAGCGCCTCCCTATAATCAGGGTACTGAAAACCGAGGCCATGACGATTAGGCTCGATAGCGAAAAACACATCCTCATTAAAAAGGTGGTAACGCTGATGAGAAAGATAGCCTTCCACCTCCTGCTGCAGCATACGCGTGGCGCGGATATGCGAGTCTACCTTGCGGAGCGAAAGACCGCCATTCCCCACCTTATTGCCTGTGATTTGTGAATTGGGCTTCCCCGTTAAATTGCAGTATGCGCGCTTCATTTTAGAGCACAGGCGCATGAATGGATTATTGTAAATGTCGCGCACAATCCACGGTGCGCCCACATAGTCGTAGCCCTTTGCGCACCACTCATAAAGCTCGTCACGGAAAATATAAGCATCGAGCTGGGCAATCAGAACATACTCATAGCGAGCGAAGCGCTCATAAAAGGCTGTGGAGAGCATCAGTGTGTTGTAGGCATGGATGTCGGTGAAAAAAGTATCGTCGAAATTTTCTGCCCCCACTTGCGGATAGCGCTTCCCCACTTGCGTCAGCTCCAGATGCTCTGGTTTTACAAAAAATATGGGGTAGTCGTCGAGCACGGTCGCAATGCTCCGCAGCGAGATATCCTCGTAAGGGGTAAGCGTGTCACGATATATGGGCACAAGCACGGCCACTTCTTTTTTCATAAGCAATCTAAATCTATCTCATTAACTTAGCTCTCAATACGTGCAAAGATACGAATAACGCCATACATACGCAAAAAAAGCCTCCTCGGGAACTCGTCCTGAGGAGGCATATTGGAATATATTAGTTTATCTGTTAGCTTAAAAAATTCTTTTAGAATTATTTAACTTTCTCATAAACATATACTTCGTGGATTTCCTTAGTGTAACCTTCGTTCTTGAATGGGCCTTGGCTCATACCGAGGATGATTTGAGTACCACGGTTGTTAAGCACGAGGAGATCGTCAGTTACAGGGTCAACGGTAAGACCTTCGATTTCACCTGCGCGGCGGAAATCAGTCATTTCGCGGAAGAGTTCCACACGGCCAGCCATAGCGCCACCGGCGATTTTGCCAGTGCGAGTAACCACCTTGCCGTTCTTGTCAGTCTTAACGCTCCAAGGAGTGTCCTTAACAGGCTCAGTACCTTCAACAAGACCGGTGTAAGGAGCACCAGTGATGTCCATCTTGTACACGTTGTCGGCGATGTGGTAAGTAGATTCACCATCATCAGCGGCAAGAAGCATTGTGCCATCGCAGATGTAGATACCCTGGCACCAGTATGGTTCAGGACGGCATTGCACCTTAGTGTAGTATTGCTTAGTCTCGAGGCTGTAAGCATACACGTAACGGCTGTCAACCCAGTCAGAGAGCCATACGAGGTTACGCTCGCGGTCCACTGCCACACCAGACACCTCTACTTGGCCAGACTCTGGCTTCCAAGGAATACTTTCGATGTATTGGAGAGTGTTGGCATCGTAGATATCAACTGAGATGTTCACACCACGGCCGAGGTTGAAATATTCGTTACCGGTGTAGATCTTGCCATCGTAAACGTCGATGTCACCGAAGTGGTTAGCGCCACCCTTTGCAGGATCTGGGTTGTTGAACAATGGGTCGATGAACTTGCCGTTCTTGTCCTTAGTCTGAACACGCTTCTTCACAAGGTTCCAGTTATGGTCGTATTTGTACAGACCACGAGTGTCAGACACATAGAAGTAATCCTTGTCGGCAGCGATACCTTGGCGGCCAGGAACTTCAATCACCTTCTTCAAACGGTATTCAGTACCGAGATGCTGAGCGTTTGCCAAGCCAAATGAGCAAACAGCCAAAAGAAGCATTAATTTTTTCATAATAAAACTGTTTTTTTAGTTTTTGGTTAATGAAATTGTTTTTAAAATATTTGGTAAAAAGTTAACTTCAGGTTTTAATGTTAGAACTTGAAGAGACCCATGAGCTGAATTTGATCGCTCTTGTCGATTCCGTTAGCTTCTTTCACCTTGTCGCCATACATGAAGTGACCATAGTTGAGCTGGATCTTCACGTTCTTGAAGAGTTGGTAAGTGCAGCCTACGAGAATGCGGTTGTAGTTGTTGGTAGTGGACTTAGCCATGTCATCTTTATACATGTCCCAACGAACGAGTGGAAGGAACTTGCCTGCGTGGTAGCCGAGGAATACGTAAGCACCCTGCTCGTCAACGTAGGTGAGGTCGTTCTTCTTAGATTTCATGAAACCATATTCAGCGCGGAAATCAAGACCTTCTGGATCGTTGTACCACAAACCAGCCACGAAGCGGTTCATAGGCATGTACTTAGAAACGCCCATACCTGGAGCAGTGCCGCCAGCGAGAGCCTGTGGGTTGTATTCACCCCAGTTGTAAGTAGCTTTCACGTTGAAGTTCTTGAAAGGCTTGATAGTTACGCTTGCGTAGATATCTTTTGTCTTGTTGTTGTCGTCCTTGCAAGGAATAGAACCGTTGGTAACGGCGAAGTCGTAGTGGAAGTACTTGTCGATGTCACCAATGAGCATAACGCCAAGGTCACGGCCATAGTCCACGAAGTTGTAAGAATATGGGTTGCGGCAAGCAATACGGTAAACGATGTTAGAGAAATCTACGGTTTCCAGAGTAGCTGGAGAGATGTCGTAGTTTTCATAGCCAAGTGGAGTGTAGAATTGACCGGCGCGAACCTTGAATTCTGGGCAGATTTTCCAAGTTGCGAATGCGTCCATCACTTGGATATTCTTTTGGCCATTGCCATTGGTTGAGCCTGCGATGCCGTTGAAGGCTTCAATCTGGAGGCGGAAGTCTACGTTTTCTGCCACCTTTCCGTCCATGATCAAGCGGAGGCGCTTAGCCTGGAAAGAAGATGATGAAGCGTTCTTGTTATGAGTCCAGTTCCAACCAGTCTGGAGGTAACCAGAGATCTTAACTGGCATTTTCTTCAGGAAGTCAGCAAAATCACCTTGTGGCTCTGCCACTGGTTCGGCTACTGCTTCGGCAGCTGGTTCAGCGATAGCTTCAGGAGCTACGGCCTCTTCAGCAAACATAGCTGGCGCGGTAAGAGCCGCACAGCTAAGAAGAGTAAAAATCGATTTCTTCATAATTTTGAAAATTTAGTTAGTAGAATAATTGAGTTAGTATATAAGTAAAATAAAAGCTTATACAAACCAATCTATTAAAATATTGTGTATTTAGTTGTTAGTCTTCATTAGCATTTCTACACCTTTTTTTGGCAAACAAACACCAATAAAGGATTTTAATTTTCGCAAATATACGAAAGTTTTTTCAAACCGAAAGTAATTTTTCGATTTTTTTTATTTTTTACGAGCTTTCAGCAATAATTCTCCCAGCACCTCTATGTTTTCTGCGGTCAGGTCGGGATTGGGGTCGTTGGCAAGCGCGGTCTCGAGGGTGGTTTCGCCACTGAGCACGAGCACGCCGAGCGAGCCAGCGTTCTGGGCAGTGGCCACATCGGTGTAGATGCGGTCGCCCACCATGGCCAATTCATCGCTCTTGTAGCCATACTTGTCACGGATGCAGTAAAGCATGTTGGGGTTTGGCTTGCCAATCACCACATCGGGCTTGCGCTTGCACGCACCCTCTATTGCCTTGCAAATGGAGCCACAGTCCACAAGTATCACCTCCTGGTCGGTTGGGCACACCCAGTCGGGGTTGGTGGCGATGTAGGGGATGTCGGCTTTCGAGGCCCACCATGTGGCGCGGCACAGACGGTCGTACTGGAGCGTGGTGTCGAATGCCACCACCAGCACGTCGGGACGGTCGGCTGGATCATCGGCGCAAAGCTCGAAACCCGCCTTCACAAATTCCTCCTGCATGCTCGGCGTGCCGAGGGTGAACAGGCGTTTTGCCTCAGGGTGGTGCTGCTTGATGTAGTCGATAGTGGCGAGCGACGAGGTGTACATCTGCTCATCAGTGGCATGTATGCCCAATTTTTCGAGCTTCAGGAGATAGTCCTTGTGGCTTTTGGTTGGGTTGTTGGTGAGAAACGAGTAACTGATGCCGTTAGCGGTGAGGGTGTCAAGAAACTTGATGGTGTAGGGAAACAGTGTGGAGCCCATATAGATGGTGCCATCCATGTCGAGGGCCACATGCTTAATCTTGGCAAGGGCCTCCATCAGCTTCTCCTCGCCAAGTGGCGAGCAATATTTGTTAAATTCCATTGTTGTCGTTTAATATTAATGTGTAGAAAAAAATAGAAAAGGTGAGCAGGGAATTCTGATTTTCGCCCTATTCACCTTTTCATCATGTCAATGATTATTCTTCGTCGTAGTTGATTTTAGAGGCACGCTCATAGCCGTCGCGTGGAGCAGCCCACATGGAGATGAGCACAAACATACCCACGATAGCCACCACAATGATGGTCTCGAACACGCGAGTCCAGCCGAAAGCGTCGGCCACATAACCCACGAGCAGACCGCTCAAGCCAGAGCCGAGGTAACCGAGAATACCGGCAATACCATTAGCACGCGCAGAAGCCTCCTTAGTGGCCTGGTTGCCCAGCTCAATACCGATAAGCGCCTGTGGACCGTAGATGCAGAAACCCGCGCCCACGAGCACAGCCGCAGTAAGGGTTATGCCTGCGTCGGCTGGCAAGAAGCGGAAAATGGTCATGAACACAGCAGCGCCTGCCATGCACACCACGCACATGCGGTGGCCTTTGCCCTTGAAGATGTGGTCGGTGGCCCATCCTGCGAACAAGGTGCCCACGATACCTGCGATTTCAAACGCGGCAGTGGTCCATGTGGCGCTCTTGATGTCGAGGCCACGGGCTTCGGTCAAGAATTTTGGTCCCCAGTCGAGCACACCCATACGCACCACATACACGAAGAGGTTGGCAATACAGAATGTCCAAACCCAACGGTTTTTCCACACCATCTCCATCTCAAATTTCTTGCGTGCCTTTGCGCTCTTCTTGTTCTCGTTCAGTGCGCCAAGGCCAGTGTCTGGAAGATCGGGCAGACCCACTTCCTTAGGCTCGTCGCGCAAGCCGATAAACACGAAAATAGCGGTTACCACTGCCAAGCATGCAGGGGCATAGAAGCACCACTTCCAAGCGCCGATATGGGCTGCGTAAGTAGCGGCCTGCTCCACAGCTTTAGCCTGGTCCACGCCGTTGGCGGTAAGGTTGGCGATGATAGTGTTGACCACACCATTCTCCTGGGTCATGTCGGTGCCCATGGTGCCCATAATGTAACCACAGGCCACCACAGCAAGCGCGGCGCCAATAGAGTGTGAGCAGTTCCAGATGCTCATCTTAGTGGCGAGCTGACTTGGGTGAATCCAGTGAGGGAGAATACGTGCGCATGGAGGATATCCAAAACCCTGGAAGTATTGGTTGAAGATAATGGTGACACCCATCACCATTATAAACATATTCACGAAGTCAGGACCTTGGTTCACGCCAGTGAACAAGGCGCTAAGGTTGGCTCCGTAGCCAAACAGGAAGTTGGAAAGGGCGCAAAGCAGCAAACCGCACGCCATCACAATACGGCCCTTCACACGGTCCACAAGGTAGCCGTTGATAAAGCGAGAGAAGCCATACACCAGTGAGCCGGCGAAGATAATCCAGCCGAAGCTCTTGTTGGTGACGCCATATTCAGCCGTGATACCGGGCATGGCCACCGACATGTTCTTACGAACGAAATAGAACACTGCATAGCCTATCATCGTCACAAGGATGACACGCCACTGCCAGTGAAGGAATCTTTTTCTGTCATTGCCTAACGAGGCATAAACATCATTTGCCATAGTCTTTAATAATATAGTTTAGAATAGTTAATCTGTTATGATATAAAAGTAGTGGCGACAATCATACTTTCAGAGTTATTGCCACCACCACCTTGATGTCAATTAGTTCTTGTTCTGTTCTGCAAGATATTTCTCTTCCTTGTAGGTGAGTGCCATAAAGAAGATGGAGAGCACGCAAGCGCCAATCAGGAGAATGAAGGTCCAGTCCCAGCCGGCGTTTTCAGCCACATAGCCAATCACCACGTTGGCAAGAACAGCAGTACCCAGCACATATCCCATAAAGCCTGTCAAGCCTGCTGCGGTGCCAGCTGCATTCTTTGGCGCAAGGTCGAGAGCCTGCACACCGATAAGCATCACAGGGCCATAGATAAGGAAGCCGATTGCAATCAAGCAGCCAATCACCACATTGAAGTTGTTGAAGAACTGCCAGTAGATGACGATTGCCACAGCCACAAGAGCCATAAATATGATGGTGGGAACTGCACGACGGCCTTGGAACACCTTGTCGCTGAGCCAGCCACAGAAGATGGTGCCAGGGATTGCGGCCATTTCATAGGCGAAGTATGCCCAGCCGGCGTCCTTCAAGTCCACACCCTGCTCTTTCAGAATGGTAGGAGCCCAGTCAAGACATCCGTAGCGCACCATGTACACGAAAGCATTGGCGAAAGCAATGTACCACAGGAGCTTGTTGCTGAGCACAGTTTTAAAGATTTGCGACACTGAAAGTGCCTTCTCATCGTTCTTGCTGTAGTTCTTGGCGGCGCAGCCACTCCATTCCTCAATTGAAGGAAGTCCGCATGATTGTGGAGTGTCGCGAATCAGCAGGTAAGCCACCACAGCCACAAGCACTGCCACGGCGGCAGGGAATGCGTAAGTGCCGATAAGGAAGTAATAATCGGTTTGTGCGCCATAGAACCATGAGCCGAACCACATTGCGCCATACACAGCCATTGGACCTACGAGAGCGCCACCCACATTGTGGGCGCAGTTCCAGAAACTCATCCATGTGCCACGCTCCTTGATGGAGAACCAGTGGGTCATCACACGGCCACATGGAGGCCAGCCCATACCGTTAAACCAGCCCACGAGGAAGTTGAGGGCAGCCATTAGCGCAATAGCCGCGCTCTTATGCTCAGCGCCGAGCCACTGCACCGGCACAATCATAAAGAGCATAGAGATGGCTGCGCACACCAAGCCAAGAGGCAGGAAGCGCTGTGCGTTGCTTCGGTCACTGATACTCGCCATCACGAATTTCGAGAATCCGTATGCGATCGCGTTCATTGAAAGCACTATACCAAGCTCGCCCTTGTCGAATCCAAAGGGCGCAAGCATTGGAATGGCCATTGAAAAGTTCTTTCGAACAATGTAGAAACCTGCATAACCGATAAAAATACCGATAAACACTTGCCAACGTAATTTTCTATACTTAGCGTCGGCCGCTGGCCCTGTCTGAGCCGGCTTCGGTGCTGGAGGAGCTAAAAAACTTGCCATAGTTATTTTTAAAATTGTTTTGTAGTTAAGTTATATATTTAATGTATTATTCCGTTAATCAATGTCGGCAATCCATAATTGCGGCTTTTGTAATAAAAAGGTCGGCACAACTGCATCACGCATGATGCCGACCACCTTAGTATTACAAAATTAATTAATTATGAATTGAGCTTAATTGTCTGTTCCACGTCGAGTGCGTCGGCAAGAATGCTGATAGGATTCTCCACAGGCACACCTGTTGACATCTCAATCTGCCACTTGCAGGTTTCGCAGTCGGTAGATACGCAGTCGGGCGCCACTTCCTTGATCTGCTTAAACAGACCAGAGCCAATGGCTTGCGACACTTCGTAGTTCTCTCTCTTGAAGCCGTAAGTGCCCGAAATGCCACAGCACTGCGAGTCGAGCATAATGAAGTCCACACCAGGAATCATCTTCAGCAGTTCGGTGCTGTAGAGCACCCAGCCCATACGCTCCATGTGGCACGCGCTGTGGTAGGCCACACGCTTGTGGTAGTCGGGACGGAAAGCAAGCTTAATCTTGCCCTCGTCGATGAGCTGATAGAGGAATCGGGTGGCAAGGGTCATGCTCTCGCGCACATCTGCAGAATCAAGGCCGAGCACATGCTCGTATTCGTCGCGGATGGTGAAGCAGCAGGTGGAGCTGGTGGCAAGGGTAACCCTGCCCTCCTCCTTTGCCTTGCGAATGGAGTCAATATTGATGTTGCCATGTTTTTTTGCCTGGTCGTAGAGGCCGTTGGCAATCTTTGCCACGCCGCAGCACTTCTCCTTGTCGAGCAGCTGCACGCCATATCCCACAGCATTCATTATCTTCACGAGGTCCTGTCCGAGCTTGGGGAAATTGTAGTTCACGTAGCAGCCATGGAAATAGCTCACTTGCTTTGCGTACTGCGCCTGCTGAGCCTTTGCCTCCCGCTTGTACCATGTTTCAAAGCGCTTTGAGCTGTAGGCAGGGAACTGGCGATGCTTGTCCACGCCTATGGTGGAGTGCATCAAGTTCTTGGTCAGGCTCAACGCCAGCGCCTTGTTCACGATAGGGGCAAAGCGGTTGGCCATAGTGCCCACAAAGTCGGTGCTCGCCAGCAGTCGGTCGCGCAGACTTGGCTTGTGGGTGCTGTATTTCATACGAGCGGCTTGAATAATGTCGCCCACCTTCACATTCTGTGGGCACGACACCTCGCAACGCTTGCAGTTTAGACATTTTTTGAGGTTCTCGTCGAAGAACACTGGGTTTTTGAGGCGATAGCGCTCGCCGTCGGGTCCGGCCTGCTTAGGGCCTGGGTATGCTGGATTTACTGCCGACACTGGGCAATATACCGTACAAATAGAGCATTTTAAACATTGCTCAAAATTGAAAACGCTTTCGCTGTTAATTTGTAAGTCTGCCATATCGGATGAGTTATTTTAAAATATTTTTCACTGCCTGAAGCGCGGTGAGCATCGATACACCCGTTCCGTCGGCCATTTTCACACGGTTGTGGCCACTGAGCACAGAGCCCACGGCATAGCAGTTGTTGATCACTTTTCCATCTTTCTTCACATGGAGCTTCTCATCGGTAGCCACACCGAACTCCATGTAAGGCTGTGCATTATACACTCCGAATTTCACCCATTGGCTGTGACCGCCATCTGTGGCGTCCACGTCGAGTCCGAACACGGCTTCCTTCACCTCATCGTAGTTGCTGGTGAGCCCGTCGCTCACAAACGAGCCACTGGCAAGAATAAAGTTGTCGGCCTTGAGAGGGGTGTCCACCAGGTTCTCGGTGGTGATGCTCTTGAGCGTGCCATTCTCTATCACGCCGCCGTTGGCCTTGTCGCCGGTGAGATGCACACCGCCTGCTGCGATGAAGCGCTTGCGGAGCAAGTTCTGCACGCGCACGCCTGGCACCGATGGCGGAAGGGTGGCAAGAAACTGCACTGGGCAGCTCACCTCGTCCTTCAGCTGCTGGCTAAATGCGGCATCGGCAATGCCGAGCACAGCGGGAAGCAGCACCACATCGTAGTTTCCCCCACTGATTTGGGCGTTCACCTCGCTTGCCACGCGGCTCACGGTCTGAGCGTTGCCAAGCACTTTAGCGATATTTGAGGCGCGCATTTCCGAAGGACTCTTGCGTGCAGCCTCCAGTTCTGGAGTGCTGAAGCCCTTCACGTCCACTTCTGCGCCGAGCTTACGAAGCCCCGATGCGATAAACTTAGTGGGGAAGTCAAGATAGCCGATCACATTCACGAGTGCCACCTTGCGCCATGGGAGCTTGCCAGCCTCTGTGAGTGTGGCATAGTCGTCGATAGTGAGCCATGCAGGCTTCACCGCACCCATTGGGGTGATGCGGTAGTGGTTGGCTTTTGCATCGCCGTTCACTTTCACGCCAGAGTCGGTGAGGAGTGCTTTCGCCTCTGCCGCCAAGGCTTCAATATTTTCACATTTTGAATATGGGTGCTTGGCATCCAATTTGGCGATGGCATCGAGAGGATTACTCACCACTGCACCCTGGGCGTCATAGCCGAGCAGGTCGAATGAGCCTGAATTGAAATGCAGTGTGCTCTGGCCCATACTCACGATAGCCACGCGCTTCCCGGCTTTCTGGAGAGCCAGGCCGGCGGTAAGGCCGCTAAGACCTCCACCTATTATAATAGTGTCGAATTTCATTTCTCACCTCCTTCTTTTACAAACTGGTTCACGCCACACAGGTCTTCATACACCATGGCTATGAGCTGAGCCTCGTTGAGGGTAGCGCCCCAAGCCACAGGCTTCATGCCTTTCCAGCGCTCGTCCACGAAATCAGCCAGGTCGGCAGCAGCCTTGTCGGCATCCTTGCCTTGGCAGAGCTGGCCTGCGGCGCGGCAAGAGCAGAGCTGGCCTTGGCAGGTGCCCATACCCACGCGGGTGCGGCGGCGCAAGTCGATCAAGTTGGCCACATGCTGGTGCTTCATAGCGTAGTCCACTTCACCTACCGACACGCCTTCGCATTCACACACCAGAGCCTCGTCGAGCTCGTCGGCTTCCTTGATTTCCTTGGTGTAGGTGCCGTGACGGCCTTCAGCGGCTTTGTCGGCAAAACTGAGCGTGCGCAGGCTCTCGTCGGGAATCTTCGATTCCGAGCCAGGGAGCGGAGTGGTGCGGGTTTCGCAGACCTTGTTCACGCCCAATTTCTTGCAAGCGAGGTCGGTCACCATCTCAGCCATCAGGCGGTAGGTCATCATCTTGCCGCCGGTAATGGTCACAAATCCTTCCATGCCATCGCGTGTGGCGTGGTCGAGGGTGACGATGCCACGGCTGATGCTTCGGCCGCTTGGGTCGTTGTCGCTCGCCACGAGTGGGCGCACGCCTGCATAGGCGCGCAGAATGCGGGTAGTGGCAAGGGCAGGAGCGAGCTGTGCGCCTTCAGAGAGGAGCACCTCCACTTCTTCGTCGGTCACCTTCATGTCGTCGCACGTCTCGATAGGCACGCGGTCGCTCGTGGTGCCAATCACGCACACATTGTCGTCAGGCACCAAGATATCGGCATTGGCCGGCTTGCGGCATCGGTTGATGACCATATTATTAACACGGTGTCCGAAAATGAGCAGCGATCCCTTTGCAGGGAACATATTCACTGTGATGCCCGCCATCTTTGCCACGAGCATACCCCAGATGCCGCCTGCGTTGATAGTGAGGTCGGCATGCGCCTCGCGCATTTCGCCAGTGTGCTGGTCGCGCATCTTCACACCCACCACGCGGGTCTGGTCGATGATCAGTTCGGTCACCTCGTGGTAGTTGATGATGTCGGCACCATGAAGGCGTGCGTCCACTATATTGGCCACAGTCAGGCGGAACGGATCGATAGAGGCATCAGGAATCTTCACGGCGCCGATAAGCGTAGGGTTCACCGCCGGCTCCATGATTTTTGCCTGCTCTGGGTCGATGATTTCAGCGCTGATGCCGGCCTTGCGGCACGACTCCACAAAGGTGGCCTGGTAAGCCAGGTCGTCTTCGGGAAGCGTGATAAACAAGCCTTCCGTTTCGTCTACACAGTGACGCGCAATTTTGCGCAAAATCATATTCTCCTGTATGCACTCCGTGGCAGACTCCTGGTCTGTCACCGCATAGCGTGCGCCACTGTGCAGCAGGCCGTGGTTACGGCCCGTGGCTCCGTGGGCAAAGTCGTTTCGCTCGATCAGCAGCACACTGAGACCGCGCATAGCACAGTCGCGAGCCGTGCCCGCACCAGTGATACCGCCACCGATCACGATGACATCGTATTTGTTTTTCAGTTTCAAATCCATTACCCTAAAAACGTTTTTTTGTAGGTTGAAAAGTATGTTTTAATATAATTAAGCAATTCATAGAAAAGGGCAACCGAAGCAGAAACAGCGGCAACTGTTTTTGCTTCGCAACCATTTTAGTTTTTTTTCGCAACAAATATACCACCTTTTTCCCAATAGGGCAAATTTTTACATATATTTCTCATTTATAATTTCATAATGATGAATATGTTTTGTATTTTTGTAGTGAAAACGAACATTTCCATAAGTTTTGAGGTAAAACCACAGAGTAGATACTACGCAACCACAGCATGACTAAAGAGCAACGACATCAGATCATCATGAACGCCCTGCTAAAAAAAGGGTCGGCACAGGTAACCGAACTGGCCGACATTCTGCAGGTGTCGTCTGTCACTATAAGAAAAGACTTAACCGAACTCGAAAAGGAGAACAAGCTGTACCGCAGCCATGGCCGCGCCATTATGCTCAACCCCTTCACCAGCAACCGCTCCGTCAACGAGAAAGAGAAGCTCTTCACCGAGCAGAAAACGCTCATTGGCCGGGAGGCCGCAAAGCTCATCACCGCCAACGACTCCATCATCCTTGCCTCCGGCACCACCGTGCACGCCCTGGCGCGGAGCATCGAGCCCAAAGGGCGAATCACCGTGGTGTCGGCTTCGCTTCAAGTGAGCGAGACGCTCTCGGAGCACGAGAGCATCGACATTGTGCAGCTTGGGGGTATGCTCCGCCACAGCTCGCTCTCCGTGGTGGGCGAATACAGCGAGATGATTCTGAAGAATTGCGCTTTCAGCAAGCTGTACCTTGGCGTGGACGGCATCGACTTTGAGTTTGGGTTCTCCACCACCGACATGCGCGAGGCCAACCTCAACCAGAAGATGATGCAGACTGCACAGAAAACCATCGTGCTCGCCGACTCCAGCAAGTTTGGCAAACGCGGCTTCGCCAAAATTGGCAACACTGAGGACATCGACGTCATTATCACCGACGCTGGCATTTCAGCCAAAGACCGCGCCGCCGTCGAAGACCTTGGCATCGACCTCATCATCGCCAAATAGTACACTCCCCACCCATATTGTTTGTCATAGACAGAGCCTCTTCACTCTTCTACGGCAGGGAAGCAACTCTTTACTCCTCCTGACCGGGGCTTGGCGCTTCATGCCTCCACTTGCACACAGATGCGGCGACACAAAGCCGCACAAGCAAATAGAATGACATAAGCGCCGCTTTAGCCAGCCTCCTTACCATAAGCCACCGCAAAAAAATCGGGGATGCCGCTCATTGCGATAGGCAACCCCGATTCTCGTATATTTAAGGAAATGAATGTGTGTATTCGATTACACTCTTATTTATTAATCATCAATCGATTTCTTCATCAGCCTCATAGCCACCCATTTCGCGGATAGCGTTCTTCAGCATCACATACTGCTGGAAGAGGTGGTTCACTGGCACTTCGTCCACTGTGTAGTCGTGCTGTGGGCTCTTCAGGAAGAAGCTCAGGAAGCGCTGAGTGCCGTAGCGGCCTGCACGGTGCGCAAGGTCGATAAGCAAGCAGAGGTCGAGACAGAGAGGAGCGGCGAGGATAGAGTCGCGGCAGAGGAAGTTGATCTTAATCTGCATCGGGTAGCCCATCCAGCCAAAGATGTCGATGTTGTCCCATCCCTCCTTGTTGTCGTCGCGAGGTGGATAGTAGTTGATACGCACCTTGTGATAGTAGTTGCTGTAAAGGTCGGGTTGCTTCTCTGCCACGAGGATTGACTCGAGGGTTGAAAGTTTCGACACCTCTTTGGTGCGGAAATTGGCAGGCTCGTCGAGCACGAGACCGTCGCGGTTGCCAAGAATGTTGGTAGAGAACCAGCCATTCAAGCCGAGCATACGGGTGCCGATAATTGGAGCGAAACCGCTCTTCACCAGAGTTTGGCCAGTCTTGAAGTCCTTGCCAGCGATAGGCAGCTTCTTAGCGTCGGCGAGTTCCCACATGGCAGGAATGTCAACAGTGGTGTTAGGAGCGCCCATCACGAATGGGCAGTCTTCCATAAGTGCTGCGTAAGCATAGCACATGGAAGGAGCCACATGTTCCACATCGTTGGCCTTCATGGCTGCCTCAAGAGCTGCAAGAGTGCCGTGATACTTCATGTCGGGAGCCACATAGATTTCAGTGGAAGCAGCCCAAAGCACCACCACGCGGTCCACACCGCTTTCCTTCTTAAAGCCACGGATATCCTCGCGGATTTGCTGAGCCATATCCCAGCGGTCCTTGCATTGCTTCACGTTGTCGCCGTCGAGGCGCTTTGCGTAGTTGTGGTCGAAAGCGGCCTTCATAGGCTTGATGGCGAGGAGTTCGTCCTTCACAGGCTCTATGTCCTTCTCTTTGAGCACATGCGCGTTCATCGCGCTCTCGTAAGCGTTGGCTGGATACACGTCCCATGCGGTGAACACGATGTCGTTCAAAGAAGGCATCGACACAATCTCGTTATATTTCAGATACTTTTTGTTTTCGCCACGTCCAACACGAATCTTGTCGTATTGTGTCATCGAACCCACTGGCTTTGCAAGGCCCTTGCGAGTCATCAAAACGCCAGTCATAAATGTGGTGCTCACTGCACCAAGACCAACCACCATGATACCGAGCTTGCCGGTAGCTGGTTTTGCTGTTGCTGTTGCCATAATAAATTAATGTTTATTATAAAACGTTTATATTCAAGTTTGTTCTCAGCTTTCGCTTCAAAAGAGGAAAGCAATGCAAAAGTAATGCCTTTTTTTGAACTGAAAAACATAAATGCGGAAAAATATAATTAAGTAGTGTTATATTTCTTCTGTATTGTATAAATTTTATTAACAAAGCTGCCTACACACCATAATATGTTAATATTTTATAATCGCACATCCCCACTATGCCGCTCATTTTTGCCCAAAAAAGGGATTATTTTAGCAAATCTATCCCCAAAAACATTTTTTCACATTTCGACTATTAAATTTCACTTTTCGACTATCAGCCGTCATTTTCCCCACCCACCCGCTTTGCACGCCACAGCGCGCACGCGAGAAGAAAACCGCGTAGAATTTAACCTGCTTCGGCAAAACGACAAAAAATAGGCGCTTGACACTCATTAGATTAAAAGATTTTTTCGTAATTTTGTGGTTTGAAATTAAATACATCACAAAATATCATATTATAGTATGAACACTTTAGCTACTAAGTACGACCCGAAAGAGGTTGAAGACAAATGGTATAAATACTGGATGGACCACGACCTGTTCAAGTCGGTGCCCGATGAGCGCGAGCCCTACACTGTGGTGATTCCGCCACCCAACGTGACCGGTGTGCTGCACATGGGCCACATGCTCAACGAGACGATTCAGGATATCCTCGTGCGCCGCGCACGCATGGAAGGCAAGAACGCCTGCTGGGTGCCTGGCACCGACCACGCCTCCATCGCCACCGAGGCCAAGGTGGTGAACCGGCTCGCACAGCAGGGCATCAAAAAGAGCGACCTCACACGCGAGGAATTCCTGAAGCACGCCTGGGACTGGACACACGAGCACGGCGGCATCATTCTGAAGCAGCTGCGACGCCTTGGAGCGAGCTGCGACTGGAGCCGCACGGCGTTCACCATGGACGAGAAACGCAGCGAAAGTGTGATCAAGGTGTTCTGCGACCTCTACGACAAAGGGCTCATCTACCGCGGGCTGCGCATGGTGAACTGGGATCCAAAGGCACAAACCGCGTTGAGCAACGAGGAAGTAATCTACCGCGACGAGCAGTCGAAGCTCTACCATCTGAAATACTACCTGGCCGACCAGGACAATGTGGACACCAGCGCTGAAGGCAATGTGGTGCACAAAGACGAAAAAGGCTACTACGCCGTGGTGGCTACCACTCGCCCCGAAACCATCATGGGCGACACTGCCATGTGCATCAACCCTAAGGACCCCAAGAACCAGTGGCTGAAAGGCCACAAGGTGATTGTGCCACTCGTGGGCCGGGTAATCAATGTGATTGAGGACCGCTATGTGGACATTGAGTTCGGCACGGGCTGCCTGAAGGTGACACCGGCTCACGACACCAACGACTACATGCTCGGCAAGACCCACAACCTGGAGACCATCGACATTTTCAACGCCGACGGCACCATCTCCGCCGCGTCGCCCCTCTATGTGGGCATGGACCGTATGGAATGCCGCAAGCAGATTGCCAAGGACCTCAACGAGGCCGGACTCCTCGACCACGTGGAAGACTACGAAAACAAGGTGGGCTACTCCGAGCGAAACAGCGACACCGCCGTTGAGCCACGCCTCTGCATGCAGTGGTTCCTGAAGATGCAGCACTTTGCCGACATCGCGCTTCCCCCTGTGATGAGCGATGCGCTGAAGTTCTATCCCGAAAAGTATAAGAACACCTACAGAAACTGGCTCGACAACATTCAGGACTGGTGCATCAGCCGACAGCTGTGGTGGGGGCACCGCATTCCTGCCTATTTCCTGCCCACCGCTGAAGGCGACGACGAGAAATTTGTGGTGGCGCCATCGCGCGAGGAAGCCTTGGAAAAGGCGCACAAGATAAAAGGATACGAGCACATTACCGCAGAGGAGCTCAAGCACGATGAGGACGCGCTCGACACCTGGTTCTCAAGCTGGCTGTGGCCAATATCGCTTTTCGACGGCATCAACAACCCCGGCAACGAGGAAATCAAATACTACTACCCCACCTCCGACCTGGTGACCGGACCCGACATCATCTTCTTCTGGGTGGCACGTATGATTATGGCTGGCTATGAATACATGGGCGAAATGCCATTCCGCCACGTGTACTTCACCGGCATCGTGCGCGACAAGCTCGGACGCAAAATGAGCAAGAGCCTTGGCAACTCGCCCGACCCTATCGAGCTGATAGAGAAATACGGTGCCGACGGCGTGCGCATGGGACTGATGCTCGCCGCCCCAGCCGGCAACGACATCCTCTACGACGACGCACTGTGCGAGCAGGGCCGTAACTTCAACAACAAAATCTGGAATGCGTTCCGCCTGGTCAAGGGCTGGGAAGTGGCCGACATCGAACAGCCTGAGCACAGCCGCATGGCGGTAGAATGGTTCGACAACGTGCTCCGCAGCACCGAGGCAGAGGTGATCGACCTCTTCGCCAAGTTCCGTCTCAACGATGCGCTCATGGCCATCTACCGGCTGTTCTGGGAGGAGTTCTCGGCTTGGTACCTCGAGGCAGTGAAGCCTGCCTACCAGAAGCCAATCGACAGCACCACCATGGACGCCACACTCCGCTTCTTCGACAGCCTGCTCCGCCTGCTCCACCCATTTATGCCATTCATCACCGAAGAGCTGTGGCAGCACATCGCAGAGCGCGCCGAAGGCGAAAGCATCATGTACGCCCCCGTGGACAAGAGCCCAGCGCCTGCCGATGCCGAAATGCTGAAAGCCATGGAGGAGGCCAAGAGCATCATATCGGGCGTGCGCAGCGTGCGCTTGAGCAAAAACATCCCGCAGAAGCAGCCTGTGAGCTTAGTGATTGTGGGCAAATGGACCAACCCGTTCAAGAGCGTGGTGACCAAGCTCGCCGGGCTTGAGAGCATCGACGAGGCCAGTGCAAAAGATCCTGCAGCAGCGAGCTTCATGGTGGGCACCACAGAATTCTGCGTGCCACTGGAGGGCGCTATCAATGTGGAGGAGGAAATCAAAAAACTCCAGGCCGACCTCGACTATGCCACTGGCTTCCTGAAAAACGTGGAGAAAAAGCTCAGCAACGAGCGCTTTGTGGCCAACGCGCCAGAAGCAGTGGTAGCGGCAGAGCGCAAGAAGCAAGCCGACGCCCTCTCTAAAATCAAAACGCTTAAAGAGAGTATCGCGGCACTCAAAAAATAAGCCCCCACACACAAGGCCCAATAAAAAAGAGAGGGACTGTGCCAATTATTTTTGACACAGTCTCTCTTTTTTCACGCCAAATTTACGCTGTGCCTAAATTGGCACTCAAATTTGCGCACCTATTTTAACCTATAAATAAAAAATAATCAGTAAATTTGCACACTATAATATAAAATTCAGATCATATCAAAGCATAGCTAACGAAAATAGATATTTATTGCAATAAAAAACACCCCTGAACAGTATGCAAAACAACATTGAAGAAAATGGGTCGAACGGAGCTAACGTCTCCAAAGAAAGATCGGCCAGAAAAGAGCAGGAGTCAGCCTTTCAGCTCAAGCCATTTCTAACCGCATGCGCCAAAAACTGGTATTGGTTCGTCATATCAGTGCTTGGCTTCGGCTGCCTTGCGTTTTTGTTCGCAAAGTCGCAGACACAAATGTACAGCTCATCAGCAAAAATCCTCATCACCACGAAAGACACCAAGTCGGCCGGTAGCCAGGCTGCCGTGTTCAGCGACCTGGGCGTGATGGGATCAAGCAACGAGGTGTCGAACGAAATCTACAAGCTGAAGTCAACCACACTGATGGAAACGGTGGTCAACCAGCTTGGACTGAACATACGCTATTACGGCCACGTGTATTTGCGCGATGTGAACTGCTACAAAACCAGCCCCGTACAGGTGACCCCTCTTCAAGATGTGGACAAAGCTTTCTCCATCACCGTAGTGCCAAAGGGTGGCAACGACATGGAATTCAAAGTGAACGACGGCGACTGGAAAAAGGCGCACTTTGGCAACAAGGTGAACACCGATTACGGTCCTGTGGCCATCACCAAGACACAGCACTACACCGAAAACTACAAAGACTACAAAATCATAGCACGCATATCCACCGTGGCATCGGTGGCCAAACAGCTTGAAGCCAACTTCAACGCTGAGGCAGCCGACAAGTTCAGCGACGTGGTGAACCTCACTTTCACCTGCGACAACGAGCAGCTGAGCGTGGACGTGCTCAACGCCCTCGTGGCGGTGTACAACCAGGAGGCCATCGACGACAAGAACACCGTGGCGCGAAACACCGAAGACTTTATCGCAGAGCGCATCGAGTCGCTCTCGAAAGACCTCAGTGGCGTGGACAGCCGAATCGCACAGCTCAAGGTTAACAACATGAACTCGCAGATGTTCAGCGACCCGTCCACCAGCCTCCAGTTTGTGAAGAGCGCCAACGATGCCGACCTTCAAGTGTCGCTCGCCACACAGATTGTGGAATACATTCGCCGCATGAACGGACAGGAGCTGATCCCAAGCAACACCGGCATCTCCGACGCTGGCATTCAGGGGCAAATCACCAGCTACAACGAGAAGATGCTCCAGTATCAGAAAATCCAGGCGTCATCGGGTAAAGACAACCCCGTGATGATCGAAATCACCAATTCGCTGAACGCCATGCGCAGCACCATCCTCCAGTCGCTCAACACATACGTGAGCTCGCTCCGCCTCAAGCAGTCGAACGCACACTCGCAGGAAGGACGCGCCACCGGCGGAATGTCGGCTATCCCTACCCAGGAAAAAGCCATCACAGAAGTGTCGCGCCAGCAGCAAATCAAGGAGCAGCTCTACCTCTACCTGCTCAACAAGCGTGAGGAGAATGCCCTGCAGCTCGCCATCACCGAGCCAAACGCTAAGGTGATTGAGAAATCGGCAAGCAATGGCCAAGTGGCTCCGGCACAAGTGAAAATCACTGGCTTAGGCGTGATTCTCGGCTTGGCGTTCCCTGCCGGCATCATCTACCTGATGTTCTGGATCCAGTCGCTCGACACACTAATCCGCACACGCCGCGACATTGAAGACTACTGCGACATCGCTGTCATTGGCGACGTGCCCGAGAAAAATGCGGAGCAGAAAGCTAAGGAAATTGTGGTCAGCGAGAACGGCCGCGACCGCATAAACGAAGCACTGCGCATTATCCGCTCCAATCTCGACTATGTGTTGCCCAAGAAGCACACCAGCGAGGGCACTGTCATACAGTTCACTTCCACCACTCCAGGTGAAGGCAAGAGCTTCCTGGCGCTCAACCTGGCGCTCACCACTGCCTACAATGGCAAGAAAGTGGTGTGTGTGGACCTCGACTTGCGCAAAGGTCGCTTCTCTGAATATTCTGGCATCA